>JAGQPV010000176.1:4169-10093 GCA_020426545.1 Planctomycetaceae bacterium | reverse complement strand
ATGGGCGGGCTTCCATCGACCTCGACATGGCGATGGCCGCCCTGCTGAAGAAGGAAGTCGACGACCTGGGCCTCGAAGGGCAGGACCGCCGCTACCTGGAAACGCTGGTCGGCATCTTCAGTGGTGGCCCGGCCGGAGTGCAGGCTCTGGCCCATACCATGAACCTGCCGGCCGATACGCTGGAAGACGAAATCGAGCCGTTCCTGCTGAGGTCCGGCCTGATTCTGCGAACGCCCCGCGGGCGAATCGTCACGGCGGGTGGTTTCGCACACCTCGGCATGGAACCGCCCCCGCCGGGGCATACCCCGGGAGGCGGCTCACGTCCGGGAGGCCGTGGCCGTGTGCATCCGGCGAGGCATTCCAGTCCGGCAGCCGGACAGAAGAACCTGTTCCCCGGTCGCGGACGGAAATCCAGCTGACCGGCAGAACCGCACGGGACACCCCGTCCCGTGTGATTCCGCTGTTTATGGTGCACCAGGGATTCCGTTCACCTCGCCACGGTGGTCTGAAGCGGTTCAGCCGCGGGCAGCCGCCAGGGCGGCATCGTAGTTCGGCGGCTCGGCGATTTCGCCGCAGTATTCCACATGGCGAATCTTGTCGTCCGGGCCGATGACAAACACGGCACGGGCCAGGCAGCGATCGAGCTTGCCACCCTTGATCAGCGTTCCGTAGTCTTCGCCGAATTTTGTGCAGCGGTGTGCGCTGAGGGTCTGCACGTTCTCCACGCCTTCCGCACCGCACCACCGCTTCTGGCCGAAGGGCAGATCCATGCTGACCACCAGCACCACGGTGTCGGTCAGGTCGGCTGCCTTCTGGTTGAAGTCGTGGGTTTCCTGGTGGCACACCGGTGTATCGAGCGACGGAATCGTGGCAATGATGCGTGTCTTGCCGGCCGTGCAGGCCAGTGACATGTCTTCCAGCCCGTTGGTCTGCAGGCTGAAATCGGGGGCGGCATCGCCCACTTTGAGTTCCGGGCCGGCCAGGTCAACCGGGTTGCCCTTGAGTGTCACGGCGCCGCTGCGGGTCTCTGCCATCGGTGGGATCTCCTTCTCTCGCGGTGGAGCGCCGGCTGACGGAAGACGCCAGACAGCGAAGAACAAACAGATTCTGTGGAGCTGTCCGGCGGGTTTCCGACCGGAAAACGGTCTCGCGGAACCCCAGGTGAGACAACGCGCGACATTAGACTCACTGGCCGGCTGCCGTGCAACCGGCTGCCGTGCTGCCAGCCGCGCCGACCAGTGGAGCGGCAGCCGGCAGGAATGCGGCGGCAGCAGGCTTTCGCTGTCTGATCCGGAGTAATACAGTATGGCCCGGACAGAACCTGGCCCTGACAGAACCTGAATCCGCAGCCCGGCTGCGAAGCAGTGCGCGGGAAATGGAATTCATGCCTCTCGACGCATTTGCCATTGAACAGCTGCGACAGGCCCGGCGGATCAACGTGGTGGGCACCTCGGGCAGCGGGAAATCCACCTTCGGGCGGCAGCTGGCCGAGTTGCTGGAGCTGCCGTTTTACGAGATGGATCAGCTGTTCTGGCGGCCCGACTGGCAGGAAACCCCCGATGAGGAACTGCTGGCCAGAGTGCAGGAAGTCGCCGACGGACCGGCCTGGGTCATCGATGGGAACTACACCCGCACCATTCCGGTCAAATGGCCGCGGACTCAGGCGGTTGTCTGGCTCGACCTGTCGCTGGCCCGCACGTTGTATCAGGTCACCAGTCGCAGTATTCGCCGGGCGCTCAGTCAGCAGGAACTCTGGGCGGGCACGGGGAACCGCGAAACGTTATGGAAGAGTTTTCTGTCCCGCGACTCGGTGATTCTGTGGTCGGCCAGGACACATCGGAAAAATCGAACAAAGTACCGCACGCTGATGAACTCGCCGGAATACGCCCACATTCACTTTCTGCGTCTGGAATCCAGAAGGAGTACCGCGGCGTGCCTTGCCAGTTTGAAGCAGCTGGTCAGCGGGGGCAGCGCGGAACCGTCCCCCGCCGGTTAAGATACCTTCAACAGACAGACAGGCAGAGCATCCGCCCGCAAGCCGGCGGAACGGTACTGCAGTGAACCGGCCGGGTGACTGACCCCGCCTTCCGCAGAGCCGGATACCTTATCTTCTGAAGCAGAAATGGTTGCGACTGATGATTGTAAGCTGGAACTGGCTGAAGCAGTACGTGCCACTGGAGATGCCTCTCGACGATCTGACCGACCGCCTGACCATGGCCGGGCTGAACCTGGAAGGTGTCGAACAGATCGAAGCCAGTGGCGATGCCGCCAGTGCCAGTGATGTGGCGATCGATCTGGAAGTCACCAGCAACCGGCCGGACTGGCTGGGCCATGTCGGCATTGCGCGGGAAGTCAGTGTCCTGTACGGTGTCCCGCTGACTGTTCCACAGGCGGCTCCGCCGGAAGGCAGCACGCCCGCGGTGGAAGCCGTGCGGGTGGAGCTGGAATGCCCCGAGCTGTGCCCGCGGTACATCGCCCGAGTAATTCGCAACGTGAAGGTGGGCCCCAGCCCGGCCTGGCTGAAGGACCGGCTGAACGCTGTCGGCGTCGCCTCTGTGAACAACGTGGTCGATGTTACCAATTACGTCCTGCTGGAAACCGGCCAGCCACTGCACGCCTTCGATCTCGATCAGTTGCATGGCGGCCGGATTGTTGTACGGGAAGCCGTGCAGGGCGAAAAGCTGGTGGCGATCGACCAGAAAACCTACGAACTCCAGGCCGGCATGTGTGTGATTGCCGACGCCGACCGCCCGGTGGCAGTCGCCGGGGTGATGGGCGGGCTGGAAACGGAAATCGGCGAAAGTACCGTCAATGTGCTGATCGAAACGGCCGATTTCGCTCCGCTGACCGTGCGGAATACGGCCAGAAAACTGATCCTGCACAGCCCCAGCTCGTACCGGTTTGAGCGGCGGGTCGATGCTTCGGCCCTTGACGCCGTCAGTCGGCGGTGCTGCGAACTGATTCTTGAAGTGGCAGGCGGTGAACTGCAGAGTGGCATGGTGGAAGCGGGAGCCGGCAGCCCGCCGCCGCAGGAGGCGGTCACCTTGCGGTTCTCCCAGCTGAAACGTCTACTGGGAATCGACATTCCCCGCGAGGAAGCCATTCGGGTTCTTACTTCACTGGGGCTGGAACCAGTGGGAGAACCCGGTGCCGACGAAGGGGCTTTCGTTCCTCCCGCCTGGCGGCGCGATCTCACCCGCGAGGCCGACCTGATCGAGGAAGTGGCCCGCATTTACGGGTATGACCGCATTCCCGACAACGTGCCTGTTCCGCTGGAGCTGTCGGCAAAAACACTGCGGGACCGTGTCTCCGGGCGGGTGCGGGATATTCTCACCTCCTGCGGTTTCTTCGAAGCCCTGACGCTCAGCTTCGTCAGCCAGGAACAGTTCGAACTCTTCCAGCCGCTGCCTGGTCTGGAGCCGCTCAAGGTCGAGCATTCCTCCCGGCGGCATGAAAACCTGCTGCGTCAGAGCCTCGTGCCCAGTCTGCTGCACAGCCTGCGGGGCAACGAACGCCGGGGCAACGCGGGTGCAAAGCTGTTTGAGATTGCCCGGGTGTACCTGCGGGCAGAGCCCGGAGTCGCCGCGGCCGAACCGATACGTATCGGTCTGGTGGCTGGTGGGCCCTTCGCCGCCATGCGGGGAGTGATCGACGCTCTCTGCCAGCGGCTGCACATTTCCGGCAAGCTGGAACTGCGTCCGTCGGAAGTGCCTCAGTTCGGCGAGGGCCGCGGCGCGGAAGTGCTGCTGGACGGCGAGCTGTGGGGCTGGGTGGGCGAGCTGGACCGCGATGTGGCTGACCGGATCGATCTTCAGGAGCAGGTGACCGTGGCGGAGCTGGATCTGGGGCTGATCGAACAGCGGGCCGTGCTGGTTCCCCCTGCGGAGCTGCTGCCGGAGTACCCGCCCATGGACCGCGACCTGAACTTCGTGCTGGAGGAAGATGTCACCTGGCAGCAGCTGGAATCGGTCGTTGTGGGCGCGGCGGGGCCCCTGCTGGAGTCGGTCGGCTGTGGAGGCCAGTACCGGGGAAAGCAGATTGGCCCGGACCGCAAGTCCTACGTGGTGACGATGCGGTTCCGTGCTCCCGACCGCACGTTGAAATCCGCGGAGGTCGATTCCGCCCAGCAGGCCGTCATCACCGCAGTGGAACAGAACGTGGCCGGCACGCTCCGCTGAGAAACGCCGAGAAGGCTTCGTCCGTACTCAGCGGCCACCGACGCAGACGGCCGGTGGTCACAGAGGCGTTCAGCTGGACCTGCTGCGGCTCGTCAGACTGGCTGTTGCGGGCCGGGGGGCGACTACCGGCTGCCGCTCGCCAGCGGGTGTGCGGCTGGCTCCCGCTGCATCCTCGGGCCGGGCGGACGAGGGGCTGTTCGTCCCGACAGCAGCCTCGGAAGCCCGGGAAAAGTCCGTCCCGCCGGAGCGGACCTGATCCGCAGGCTGCCCGGTATCCGGTTGCAGCAGAGAGTCCGCGGGCAGAACCCGATTGTGGCCTACCACGGCCAGTTCCGGGTTCCAGGTGATCTGATCATCAAAGCCGCTGGAAGGCAGCTCCTCGAACGGCAGCCCCTTGCTTCCCAGCACATCCGCAATAGCATCCAGCGGGTTGTGATTGAATTCCTCCGGAAACATCGGGGAAATCACTTCCCGCTGGCTGTTCACCAGCTGAATATTCTCAATCGGCACCAGGTTCAGCTGGTTGGCCCGCTGCAGACGGCACAGCCACACAGCTTCCTGCAGCACATGGAACCGGGTTTCCTCATCGAGGGTGGAAAACGTTCTGGTATCCCGCCGCAGTTCCCCGAGAACAATTTCCCCCCGACTGATGAGCAGTTTCAGATCCTGCTCTTCCCGCAGCGTATTCGCACACAGTGCCATCCCGATGGAAAGTGTCAGGCCGGTGAACTGCTCGGCGGTCATCCGTTCGCGATGCAGCACCCTGTGCAGCTGCCGGTTCTGCTTCAGCTGGGCGGCGAGGGTGCTCACGTCCCATTTCTGATCGAGCTGGCCCTGCTCTTCCTGCAGCAGTTCTCCAATACTCAGCGTCCGCGACGCCTTCCACTGGGGTGGTGCCTGAAACAGGAGAGGCCAGTCCGGCAGCCTGTGGTCGGGCAGCTGGTTGACGATCCTGATGAACGTCTGCAGTTCGTCCGGGTTCAGGTCTTCGTCGATCCGGCGAACTTCTGAATACTCGGGTGCTTCTTCCCCGCAGCCGCACGCCATGCAGGCGGCCAGCAGCAGTGCAGGCAGCAGCAGGCTGGTGGAGAACGGAGAGGCGAAACGCATGAGAGTTGTCCGGCCGATAACTGCGACTGAGGAGCCGACCCGGAAGACGAGTCGTGACAGGCCATCAGGAGTTATCGGCAGATTCCGCCGCAGAGCGCAGCCCGGCCCCATGATTTCGGCCGAGTTTCATGGACTGCTGCCTGCACGCTGCCCGAGCCGTCAACCTCCGCAGAACAGAAACCGTCCGGAAAGAGGCTGGTGTTGAACGGCGCCAGCAGGGCCGGCTGGCAGTCTGCTGCAGCAGTTGCTCCGGGGCAGTTCCCCGCAGCGCATGAAAAAACCCCTGCGGAACAGGGGCCAAAAGCTGCTGAAAATGTCATCTCGTCTGCTGAACAAAGTGCCCCCGCAAGGACTCGAACCTTGAACCTACTGATTAAGAGTCAGTTGCTCTGCCAGTTGAGCTACAGGGGCGGCAAGTTGAGGCAGCCTTTCAGGGCTGCCAGCCGGAACAGCGGCATCTGCCACTGCTCTCTCAGTCTTTCCCCTGCACCGGCAGTCTGCCGATGAAGAGCGAAAACAAAACCAGCTGGCCGTTCGGGCCGCCACCATTCGGCAGCAGCGACTGCCATTTCTGCAGTGAGTTCACTGACCGGCAAGTTGCCGGTGCACAGTGAACTCAGTGCCCAGGAGAGGACT
>JAGQPV010000176.1:0-4159 GCA_020426545.1 Planctomycetaceae bacterium | reverse complement strand
CGAACCTCCACGTCCATAAGGACACTAGGTCCTGAACCTAGCGCGTCTGCCAATTCCGCCACCTGGGCCGGGCGATGTGCCGACAGCATAAATTCAAGACACGACTTCGGCAAGTCAGTTCGCGCCAAATTCTTCATGTTGCTGTCTGCGGCTGGAAGTCTGTTCCGTGAAACGGGAAACAGAACATTCCTGCTGCCCTACTCAGTCGGCTTTCCTGGCCGGTTCGATGCAGCGTTGATTCTGTATTTCCACCCTTCCCCGGCAAAAGGTCTCCATCCTCCGGCAGGAACGCCTGCGGGGGTTGGGCCGGTTATCCGTGGCTCCTCCCGAACTTCTCATTTCTCCCATCCTGGCCGACCGATACACTTTCCCGGACAGGCCACGGCATGTCAGCACCTGCGGAGTGACGACAGAGCAGTGACCCGTTTCCGGGCAACCGGATCACAGGAGAATGAGGACCGGCACTGCAGCCGGGACCGCTGGCGGAACGGAACAGTCGCCAGACAACATGGACAGTACCCGCCCAGCTGCCGCAGCGCACAGATCAACGGATGCGCAGACAACGGATTGGATCGACAACATGGCTACTCGCGTGCTGCTGCTGGTGATGATGACGGCCCTGTTTGCTGCCCTCTGGTCAAACGACCATCCCGGCAGACCAGCCACCTATGCCCGGAAACCGGTGGATCATCCGGCACCGGCGGTGGAGCAGGAACCCGCCTCCATCGCCAGGCCCCGCACCACCCCGACCGAGCCGGAGAACGACGCTCCAGCCGGTGAGGCTGCTGCCGAAATTCAGTGTGCTCTTCATCCTCTGGCGAGGGTGGTTTCCGGAAAGGTGCAGCGGGAGCAGAATCGTCTGCAGCTGACCGGAGCGGAACTCCCGCTGACGCTGGTGTCCCTCCCCGCAGAGACGGAACCCGCCGAGCGGCTCGAACCCGTCGTGGCCCCCTCGGTTCGTCTCCTTCCGCGGGAGGGAAGTGAGCTGGATGCGGAACTGTTCGTGGAAATTCCCGAAGTCATGCCTTCCGCCGCGGCCCCGCGGGAAGTGCTGGCGGAAGAACCGGCCGCGGACGAGGCAGCCGCCCTGTTCACCGACTGCGAGCTGCCGCTCCCCGAGCGGCTGGCGGCGGGCGAGTACCGGATCGTGAACGGCGATGGTCTCGTGCTGAACCGCACGTTCTCTGCCGAAGACCTGACCTGGCTGGGTGCCACCTGCGACAGCGGGGCGGAACGGTGCCAGCAGATCGAGGCCGACCAGACCGTGTGGTACTTCATTCGGGTGAACGTGGAGGAATCGCCGCAGCCCGCCCTGCCCGTTCTGACGGTTTCCGCAGGTGCTGACACGACAGCGGAAGCAGCGGCAGAAGCGGGTGATGCCGCACCCGCTGAGGAGGCGCCGGTCGCCGGGGCCGGCGATGTGGTGGAACTGGCCCAGGCCGACTTCATGGAGCAGGAGGCAGCCCTGCCGATGGAATCCCGGCGGGAAGTCGAGCGGGCCAGGGCTCAGTGGCTGCTGACGTGGTGGCAGCTGGGCTGCCAGGTGGACTGGATGCTGCGGAGACTGAGTGGAGCCACCCGCAGCCCGGGGCAGATGCTGTGGACCGCTGGCGTCAGGCTGCAGCAGCAACTGGCTGTCCGGCAGTCTTCCGAGGAAGACCGGTTGACAGAATCACCCCGGGCTGACGAAACACGCTGAATTGCCGGGCTGCCACTGGAACACTGAGGCGAAAGAGCGCTGCAGCCTCGAGAACGCCGATGTGATGATCCTCCGGAATGGTGCGCCGGGGGATCTCTGGTGGCAGCCCGAATTACTGATGCGTGGATTTCAGCCGCAGGCCACGGGGCACAACCACTCGCTCCACCAGCTCGAAAAATCCCTGTGCCAGCAGGGCCATCAGCGCGGCCGGCACCGCGCCTTCCAGCAGCAGGTCGGTCCGGTCAAGGCGAATTCCCGTGAAAATCGGGTCGCCGTAACCGCCCGCCCCGATGAACCCGCCCAATGTGGCCGTGCCGATGTTGATCACCACGGCTGTCTTGATGCCGGCGAGGATGGCAGGCGAGGCCAGCGGCAGTTCGATCAGCCGCAGGCGGGCGAGTGAACCCAGCCCCAGCGCGGCGGCCGATTCATGCAGCGGCCGGCTGATTCCCGCCAGCCCGGTGACGGTATTCCGCACAATGGGCAGCAGGCTGTACAGAAACAGGGCAAAAATCGCCGGGTTCGGCCCCAGGCCCAGAAACGGAATCAGCACGACGAACAGCACCAGCGAGGGAATCGTCTGCAGGATTCCCACTGTGGCCAGCACGCCCTGGCCGAGTGTCCGGCTGCGGGCTGCCAGAATTCCCAGCGGCACCGCCAGTACAATCGCGGCCGAGACCGACAGCCCCACCAGATACAGATGCTGCAGCGTGTACTTCACCAGTCGGGACGTTCGCGAAACCGTCTGCACCGTAGCGGTAATGGCCAGCGATTTCTGCAGCCAGCGGGCCGCCACGCGGGATTCGCCCTGCTGGTCGATCTTGACCGAGGCATTCATGGCGATCATCTCTGCTTCCGAGATGCCACCTTCCAGCCGCAGCAGGCTGGCCACCACCTCGGGCGCTCGAGTTTCCAGATCCTGCCGGTACAGCAGCACCGCGTTGTATTCCGGAAAGAACTCGCGGTCGTCCTCCAGAATCGCCAGGTCGTAGAACTCGATCTCGGCATCGGTCGTATAACAGTCGATGAGATCGATGTCATCCGACTCCAGCCCGCGGTAGGCCAGGTCGTGGTTCAGCCCGCGCACTTCGGTCTGCGGCAGGCTGTAAGCATCCTTCAGGGCCGGCCAGCCATCGGCCCGTTCCATGAATTCATTGCTGAAGCCAACCCGCAGGTCCGGGTGCTGCCGCAGATCGGAAATCGTGCGGATGCCCAGCCTGCGGGCATCCTTCTTCTGCATGCCCAGTGCATACGTGTTATTGAAGCCCAGCGGCCGGCTCATGGCGATTCCGTGTTTCGCCAGCTCTGTACGAAGCGCGGAGAGCGTACGAATCCCCTGACCGGTGAACATCTCCTGGGTCATCGTCCCGGTATATTCCGGGTACACGTCGATTGAGCCTTCCAGCAGCCCGTTCCACAGCACCTGCGTGCCACCCCCCTGCCTGCGGTGCAGTGTCTCGGCACCGGTTTCCTTCACCAGCAGCCGGGCCAGCTCGCCCAGCACGACCGACTCGGTAAACACCTTGGAGGCAATCGTCACCTGTTGTGGAGCATCCGCCGAGCGGTTCTGGCGGCAGCCGGAACAGACCAGGCACATGAGGATTCCCATCGCCAGCAGGCTGCGGGCAGAGAGAAATCGCGCGGAAAGTCCGCCCGTTCCGCGGAGGACGCGAGAAAGAATCACTGAACGTCCTCCGGCTGGGCGGTCCCGCGGTCGAGCAGCGGAACCGCCGACTGGGCTTCAATAAACCGGGTGACAAACGGATCCGCCGGCCGGCACAGCAGGTCGTCCACCGTGCCCTGCTGCACAATCTCCCCGTCCCGCATCAGCACGACAGTTCCCGCGAAGAACGCTGCCTCGTGCATGTCATGTGTGACCATCACTACCGACTTATTCAGCGTGCGAAAAATTTCGCTGAGATCCTGCTGCAGCTCCGCCCGGATCATCGGGTCCAGCGCCCCCAGCGGTTCGTCCAGCAGCAGCAGGTCGGGGTCGAGCATCAGTGCCCGCATCAGGCTCACCCGCTGTCGCTGACCACCGGACAGCTGCACGGGGTAGCGATCGAGATTGTCCTCGTCGAGATGCGCCAGCGTGCGGAGTTCCTCCAGCCGCCTGTTGATCGCCGAGTGTTCCCAGCCCAGCTGGCGGGCCATCAGGGTGACATTCTGCCGGGCGGTCAGGTGCGGAAACAGCCCGCCTTCCTGAATCACATAGCCCATCTGGTGCCGCTGGCTGATCAGCTGCGGCATGGCCACCGGCTGATCCTGGAAAGTCACCGTTCCCTCCACCGGCCGGAGCAGGCCGTTCATGCAGCGGATCAGCGTACTTTTCCCGCAGCCACTGGGGCCAACCAGGACAACCGTGCTGCCAGCGGGTACCGTGAGAGACACGTCGCGCAGAACCGTGGTCGTTCCGTAGCAGACAGTCAGGTGGGAAACTTCAATCATGAAGAGCAACTG
>JAGQPV010000175.1 GCA_020426545.1 Planctomycetaceae bacterium | reverse complement strand
AGTGGTACTCTCCGTATGAGTGGAACTTCCATCCCGGAATTCCCACCGAGCCAGCGGCGCGGCATACCGTCCGTCAGCAGCAGCGTTACCGCGATCAGCAGCGGCGGCGGGATGCTCACTTGCGGGAAGTGCAGTCGCCGGCACCTCAGCCCATTGTGCCCACGGATCGGCTGCTGGAACCGCGGACAGTGAGAGGTCAGTCGGAACTGCTGCCGGACTCTCAAGATACGTCGGCCGGGGTGATTCCCGCCCCGTGGCGGGTGGCCCAGGCGGATCCTGAACTGGATCAGCCTGACTGGCCGGTGGGGCTCGAGGGAGACTACCAGCGGGGTGCAGGCGCTCTGCCGAAATGTGAAGCCGGATGCGGACCCAGCGGGTGCCCGCAATGCGGTGGCACCGAGCGGCACTTTGCCGGCTGTCTGAATCTGCCGGACCGGCTGCCCGTTGTGCGGGAAATCCCGCCGCCGATTGACCCGTTTCCCGGTCCGCCTCTGCCGCGGGATCCCCGACAGCCGCTGATGTCGTACACCCGGCTGTTTGACGGGACCGATCCCGACCTGACAGCCGCCCTGCGGGATTATGTGGAGATTACCGGCAATCTGCGCAGTGGCGGGTGGGAGGGCTACCTGCATCGCAGTGAGGACTTCATTCGGTTTACAGCCTGTCTGATGATTCAGGAGATGCTGACGATGCATGGAGGGCAGACCCGGCGGCGAGTCTTCGTGACGAGGCGGAAATTCAAATAGGTTCGGCCCGCCAACGCCGATAAGGGGTGAGGGACTGGCGACATGCCGGCTCCGGGCAGCCGCCAGCACCGCGCAACAGGACGCAGCTGGTTGAATGCCGAACAGACGAGCAGCAGCTGAAGCAGAGAAAGCAGCGGATTGTCGATGAGCTGGCTGCGTTGTGCCGGCCGGAAAAGCCGGCCACGGGTGCAGCATGGCAGCGGAACAGCGGGATTCCTCCCGGCCAGAAGCACTTACCCGGCAGGGTGTGGTGTGATTCAGCCAGGTCAGGTCATCATCCCGGGATCGTGCCCTGGGAGGGCACTTTGAGTTAAGGATACCTGAGCATGCAGCGGGGCATGAACGTACTGGCGCTCGTGAAGGATTCCGAGCGGTACGTGTTTCTGTATGACGACGAAAGCCCGGGAGAGCTGCTGCAGCAGCTGGGACAGTTCGCCTCCGATGAGGAATTGAGCTTCACCTGGTACGACGCGGCCGTGCTGAGCCAGAAAGTGCAGCGGCTGCGGCAGCGGACTGCGGCCGAACTGGCCGATGAGGCTGGCGACAGCGGTTTCGACAGCGAGTCCGGCCGGTATCCCCGTGCCGCCTGAGCAGCCTGTGGAAACAGGTTCAGTCGCAGCACAAGTTACCAGTTCAGGAACAGCCCGGGCACAGCCATGCATGCGGCGATTGCTGCTTTTCTGCGGTATCTGGAGGTCGAGCGGAATTCCTCGCCGCTGACGCTCAAATCGTACCGGGAAGATCTGGAGTGCCTGCTGGATTTCTATACATCGCAGTCCCTGGAAATTCCTGATGTGGCTGCGGTAACGACCGCCGAACTGCGAACATACGTCGCCTGGCTGCACGAGTGCGGTTATGCCCGCTCGACCATTGCCCGGCGGCTGGCCTGCCTGCGGAGCCTGTTCCGTTACTGCACGCGGGAAAAACTGGTGGACGCCAACCCGGCCATCCCGCTGCGGACGCCCCGCCAGGGTCGCAAACTGCCGCATTACCTCACGACGGAGCAGGTCGGGCAACTGCTGGAAGCCCCTCCCGCCAATACCGATGCCGGGCTGCGGGATCGGGCGATGCTGGAGACGACCTATTCCGCCGGCCTGCGTGTGGCGGAGCTGGTCTCGCTGAATCTCGACAGCTGGGATCGCGATTCGGGAATTCTGCGGGTTGTGGGTAAAGGTCGCCGGGAGCGAATTGCACCGGTGGGCAGCTTCGCGGCCAAAGCGCTGGATCAGTGGCTGGAAGTCCGCCAGCCCGGTCCGAAAGCCACTGCCGATGACAGGCAGGCGGTGTTTCTGAACCGCTTCGGCCGCCGGCTGACGACCCGCAGCGTGGGCCGTACGATCGACCGCTATCTGCTGCAGACCGGTCTGGATCGGGCGACATCACCCCATACCCTGCGGCACAGTTTTGCCACCCATCTGCTCGATGGCGGGGCCGATCTCCGCAGTGTGCAGGAGCTGTTGGGCCACAAAAGCCTGACAACGACGCAGATTTACACCCACGTCAGCATGCGTCGCCTGCGGGAAACCTATGAGATGGCTCACCCGCACGCAGCCGGCCAGCGCTCCGCCTGACCAGCCCGGCTGCGCCGGCTTGATGTGATCGCTTCCTCAGCTGCTAAACGCATAAGAACCGGGGAACGGCGGCCCGCGCCGGCGTCTCCCCCGCCGGGCTTCTCTGGTTTGATGCGGCTGCTGTCGACGGGGTTGTGCGGGTGAAGTCCCGCAAAGTCCCGCATCGCGGGTCGATTCGGTTCCCACCCCGGCCATCGACTGATGGCCAGGGATGTCCGCCGCCGGGAGCGTCATTTCCGGGAAGTTCAGCTCCGCAGGGTGCCGCCGAGGACGGCGTCCTTGCCCAGCAGTTCTTCGATCCGCAGCAGCTGGTTGTACTTGCAGATGCGGTCGGTCCGGCTGGCCGAGCCGGTTTTGATCTGCCCGGTTCCCAGAGCCACGGCCAGGTCGGCGATCGTGGTGTCTTCCGTCTCACCCGAACGGTGGCTCATGACGGCGGTGTAGTTGTTGCGGTAGGCTGTCTGCACGGCGTCGATGGTTTCTGACAGCGTGCCGATCTGGTTCACTTTGACCAGAATGCTGTTGGCGACTCCATCGTCGATGCCCTTCTGCAGCCGCTTGACGTTGGTGACGAACAGGTCGTCGCCCACCAGCTGGCAGCGGTCGCCAACGCGGTCGGTCAGGGCTTTCCAGCCGTCCCAGTCGTCTTCGGCACAGCCATCTTCAATGGAGCAGATCGGGTACTGATCGACCCAGCCGGCCAGCAGATCGACCATTTCGCCGGAGTCCAGCTTGCGGCCTTCCAGGGTGTAGGTGCCGTCCTTGAAGAATTCGGTGGACGCCACATCGAGGGCGATTTTCACCTGTTCGCCCGGCTTGTAGCCAGCTTTCTCGATGGCCTTGAGAATGACGTCGATGGCCTGCTGGTTGCTTTCCAGGCTGGGGGCGAAACCACCCTCATCGCCCACGGCGGTGCTCATGCCCATGTCGGACAGCACCTTCTTCAGGTTGTGGAAGATTTCCACGCCACAGCGAAGGGAATCGCTGAAGGTGGAGAAACCGGTGGGCATCACCATGAATTCCTGCACGTCGATGCCGTTATCGGCGTGCTCGCCGCCATTGATGATGTTCATCATCGGCGTGGGCAGGCGGTTGGCGCCCACTCCGCCGAGGTAGCGGAACAGAGGCAGATAGCTGGCCCGGGCCGCGGCATGGGCACTGGCCAGAGAGCAGGCCAGAATCGCATTGGCACCCAGCCGCGATTTATTCTTTGTGCCGTCCAGCTCGATCATCGTCCGGTCGATCTGCAGCTGATCGGTGACTTCCAGGTCGATCAGTGCGGGGGCCAGATGCTCGTTGACGTTCTCCACCGCCTTGAGCACGCCCTTGCCCAGGTAAACGTTCTTCTGGTCGCTGTCCCGCAGCTCGCTGGCTTCATGAGCACCGGTGCTGGCGCCGCTGGGGACAGCTGCGCGGCCGACAGTTCCGTCTTCCAGTTCAATATCCACTTCCACGGTGGGGTTGCCGCGGCTGTCGAGAATCTGCCGGCCGTGAACTGCAACAATGCTCAAACTCATGGAATTCTGCTTTCTTCAGTGCCCGGTCCGGGCATGACATCCAGGGGAGCAGCCAGGAAAAACCTCGCGGAACGATGCGGGTTTTGTGACTGAGATCCGGCGTGAGCCCTGGTAACCGAAAGCCCTGTGCGGGCCTGATGTTCGGGTATGACAACAATTGTCAGACAGCGGATTGTGAAGCGGCGGGAAATTTCAGGGGAAGCCGCATTCCGGCCTGCCCCGCCCCGCGTTTTCCGTTCTCTGCTGCTGTGGTGCATCCCGCGGGCTGCCTGTGTGCCGGTCCGGTCGACTCCTGCCGGAAAACCAGCTGAAAGCAGACCGTGCTGCCCGTCTTTCGGCCAGACCTGTCAGGCACACGGAGGAGCCACTGGCCGCCTGCGGGTGGAGTGTCACCAGCAGCCGGAAGACCAGAGGCGGGAGCCAGCCGGCACTGCGGCGTCCGCTGGTGCGGCAGGAACAGGGGATGCGCTCTGCCGCGAAGTTGTACCAGCCAGCCCCCGGAAACTCCAGCCGATCCGTCTCTGCCTCTGGTGGGCAGTCTCCGGCAGGTTTCCTGATCTGTCCGTCAGCAGCCCGGGATGTCCGCACCACGTTCCCGGTCGCGGCATCCGCCCGGCTGCCGTTCCGCAGAACCAGTTGCCAGGCGATCACCGTTCTTTCGGGGGAAATCTCAATTTCCCGTGTTCTGTGATTGGCCTCCGGCCTGCGGCAGCACGTTTTTCGATCATCTCAGGTACTTCAGCAGCCGGTTCCCTGCCTGGCTCAACCTGTCGCAGGTGGTCATCCGGTAATGCTTTCCGGTGGATTCAGAGAGGATTCGCGGCGGAAGAGCGGCTGGTCGGCAGGGATTGCCGGTTGCGGGGCGAAACAGGGCAGCTTCCACTGAATTCCCTCTGTACCGTCCTGAACGATCTTGACCTTTCCCGGCAGAATCCAGTATCTACCCGCCCTCTGTCCGGAATACCCGCCTGGCAGACCGCAGTGGCGGTATCACTGCACAACATTTCCTGAGCCTGTCTCCCCTCTCTCCTGCACGCATCGAGGCGGTGCATCCGGTGACCGGCACAATCCCAGATCGGGTCTGCGAAGGAACGCAGTACAACAGAGCGCGGGTTTGAACCTGTCGCGTGCAGCCGTTCCGGATCACTGGCAGCTGCGGGGCAACTCTCTCATCAGCTCTCGACGACTCAAGGAGGAACCGACGTTGGGCAAGGCAATTGGAGTCTTCACAGGAACCACGCTGGTGGCGGCCACATTATGGCTGGCTGCTTCCGGACGACCAGCACGGGATGTCCGTGCGGCGGTTGAACCGGGAAATCAGCAGGTTGAAACCAGGGACACAGCCCAGCGGGAACTCACGGCACGCGACCTGCTGGCTCGCGGTCTGGAGGAGTTCCGTAAGGGTCGGTACGCCAATGCGGCGAGAACTCTCGAATCGGCTGGCTTCGCTCCCGGCGAACTGACGCCGGCCGAGCAGCGGGAACTGCAGGACTATCTGGGCAATGCCCGGACAGCCATGCAGAAGGCCGCTGCACCTTCGCCGTATGGCGATCGTTACAAGGCCGTGGCGCGGCAGCATCTGAACGATGCCCGTCGTGCGGCGAACCGTGGCGATGCCGAAACAGCCCGCGATCTGGCCACTCGTGCTGCTGGCTTCCCGGTCACCTGGGAAGCTGGTGAGGAGTCGCCCGACGACTTCCTGGCATCGCTGGATCAGTACGGTCGCCGGCCGTCTCGCAACGAGGTGGCCGCCGGTGCTGCTGCCAGCCCGTTTGCTCCGGAAGCTGCTCAGCCCCGGCAGACCAGCTCCCGCACGAGCGAAAACAACCCGTTTGCAAACCCGCCAGCCGGGCAGCGGACCGCGGCCCAGCCCGCCGCTTCGCCGTCCGACAGCGATTCTCTGTTCGGCCCGGTGGCCGGCAAAGGCGATTCGCAGGCTGCCAGTTCGCAGTCTGACGCTTTCGCCGCGGATACCCGTTCCGCTTCGCGTGGGCCGGAAGCTCCCTATGAAGGGGGCATGACGGCTGCCGCAAGTGGTGCTGCCAGAAGACTGCGGGCCGAGATGCTGCTGGAGCAGTCCCGTACCGCTCTGGAATCCGGTCGTTATGAAGAAGCCCGTCAGAAGGCAGATGAAGCCGCCGGTCTGAACGTGGCCTGGGGCCTGTTCGATGAACGGCCGGAGCATCTGCTCAGCGAAGTCACCCGCCGCACCGGCGAAACCCGTTTCGACCGTGGTGCCATGCTGGCGGACAGTCAGCCTGCCGCCGGCCCGAAACCTGCCAGCCGCAACACGGCTCAGGGTGTGTCGACCGACGGAAGCACGGGTTCAGCCAAGGAGCAGGCCCGGCAGCTGCTGACGGAAGCACGTCAGGCCATGGAAGCCGGCCGCTTCGAGGAAGCACATCAGAAAGCCAGTGCGGCCAGCCGGATCGATGTGGCCTACGGACTGTTTGAAGAAACGCCGCAGGTGGTCCTCGACGACCTGGCACGTCATGCTGCGGAGACGGCGAACATCGCCGCTGCCGAACGCTCGAAACCCGCTGCCGGCAATGGTAATGCGAATGGCAATGGCAACCCGCCGATGACTGTTGCCAGCGAGTCAACTCGCCGGGCACAGGGCCTGCTGAGTGAAGCCCGTGAGCTGCTTCGCAGTGGCAAACCGGCGGCTGCCCGTCAGAAGGTGGAAGAAGCGGAACAGCTTGGTGCGGTGTACGGCGTCTTCGACGACCGTCCGGCACTGGTGATGCGTGAAATTGAACGTTCTCAGAACGAGGGATCACTCCAGCCCGCCAATATTGCGGCCGCTGGTGGTATTCCGGCTGCCGGTCAGCTGGCTGCGGGAGTTCGTCCCGTGGCTGATACCCGTGAACAGGCCACTGAGGAACGTGAGACCGCTGCGGACAGCATGGCAGCCCGCCGTGAGCAGGCCCGTGTGCTGGTAAGCCGTGCCCGGCTGGCCCTGCAGGAGAACCGTCCCGAAGAAGCCCGCCAGCTGGCTGAACAGGCCGAGAAGCTGAATGTGCCCTTTGGTGTGTTCGATGACCGTCCGGACCACGTTCTGGCCGACCTGGCCCGCCAGCAGAATCTGAACAGCAATGGCCCCGGTCCCCGGACTGTGGCGGACAGCACTCCCGCCATCCGGAATGAGCCTGCTGCTCCGCGGCTGCCGATGGAGCAGCCCGTCACGGCTGCTTTCTCGCCGGAACCGACAGAATCCCGAACCCCTGTTCGCGAACAGCCCCCTGTAACGGCTTCGCCCGTTCCCGCGGCTGCCGTGGTGCAGGCCGGAGCGGAAGAAACCCCGTCGACCTCAGTCGTCGAAGACCTGGCGGTGGTTCATCCCACCGGCGTGTCGGCCGACGAACTGTATCAGCAGGGTCTGCAGTATCTCAGCCAGGGCAACCGTCATGGAGCCTATCAGGCCTTCCTGAGAGCGTATGAATCCGGCCAGCGGATGAATCCCCACCGCGAACAGCAGATGCAGGATCTGCTGCGTGACCTGGCTCCCCGCCGGGATCGCGGGATTCAGCTGACTTCCGGAGAAGTGGCCAGTCCTGCCAGTCCGCGGAATGCGGAGCCGGATCGGATCGGTGTCGCCGAACAGCAGGAGTCGATTCGTTTCGATCGCCTGCGGACGGAAACCATGAATGCTGTCTTCCGGGCGGAACGCCTGAAAGAGAAGAATCCTTCCGGTGCTCTGGAGATCATCGACAGAACTCTGGCCACCGTGGAGAACTCCGAGCTGAGCGAAGAGCTGGTCTCGCCGATGGTCCGCCGGCTGCAGAAGTCCCGGACATCGATCGAAACCCTCCAGTCGCAGCGTGCTCCGATTGTGGAACTGGAAGCCCGCAACAAGGAAATCCGCTCCGAGATCGAACGCGAACGGCAGCTCTCGCTGCGGATCGACCAGGAAATTGCCGACCAGGTGGATGAATACAACCGCCTGTTCAAGCAGAAGCGGTATGCCGACTGTGAAGTCATCGCCCGTCAGATCAAGGAACTCGATGCCGAGAACCCGATTGGCGAAACACTGTTCTGGAAGGCTCGTTTCGGACGCCGGGTGTCCCGCAACGAGGAACTGCAGCTGACCAAGGAAGATGCGACCTGGGAAGCCTGGGACGAAGTGGAACGGGCCGCCATCCCGCACCATGGGGCCCCGATGCAGTTCCCCAAGAACTGGGCCGAGATTTCCAGCCGCCGCAACGGCCGCTACGGGCCGGATAACCGCACACGGACCGAGGAAGAGAAGCGGATCGAAAAGTCGCTCAGCCGGCAGATTTCGCTCCACTTCCAGGAAATTCCCCTGCGGGATGTGATGAAGCATGTGGCCACCGTGGCCGACGTGAACGTGGTGCTCGACAACCTCGGCCTCGAGGATGAAGGTGTCACCACCGATACCCCGGTTTCCATCGATGTGAACGGCATCCGGCTGAAGAGCGCACTGAACCTGCTGCTCGAGCCGCTGCACCTGGCCTACACCATTGAAGACGAAGTGCTGAAGGTCACCAGCCGCATGCGGCAGCAGGGCCGTCTGGTGGTAGCCACCTACCCCGTGGCTGACCTGGTGGTGCCGATTCCCAACTTTACTCCCAGTGGTTCCACCGGCATGAGCAGTGGTGGCCTGGGTCTGCAGAACACCGGTCTGGGCGGCGGCAACATGAGCGTGCCTTCCGGCGGTGGTTTCCAGCAGGCGGCAGGTGCCCAGTTCCAGGTGGCTGATCCTCTGGCTGGCGGAGGTGGCCCGTGGAATGGCGTGGCGCCCGGACTCGATGCTCAGATGGGACGCGGCGGTTCGGCGGTTGATTTCGATACGATCACCGATCTGATCGTGGCCACCGTGGAACCGGATTCCTGGAACGAAGTGGGTGGCCCCGGGTCAGTCCGCTCGTTCGAAACCACACTCAGCCTGGTCATTCGCCAGACACAGAAGGTCCACGAGGAAATCGCCGACCTGCTGGAACAGCTGCGTCGACTGCAGGACCTGCAGGTGACGATTGAAGTCCGCTTTGTCACCGTGACAGACCGGTTCTTCGAGCGAATCGGTATCGATTTCGACTTCGACGTGAACGACAACGTGGAAGGCGATTCGACCGCCGGTGTTCCCTTCGGCTCCCAGGGTGGTGCCGGTCTGACCGGTGCCACGGGGCAGCAGGCTCAGCAGGGGCAGCAGGCTCAGCAGGGGCAGCAGGCTCAGCAGGGGCAGCAGGCTCAGGCGGGCGGACAGAACTTCTTCGATCCGCCGACCGGACTGAACCTGCCCGAACTGGATGACTGGCCAAAGGGCGGCACGATTGTCGGTCTGCAGGCTCCGGATACCTTCACCACCGACCTGGACGTAGGATTCCGGCAGGGTTCGTTCGACATCGGTGTGCCGGACTTTGGTAACTTCAACCCGGATGCCGGTATCCAGTTCGGTATGGCCATCCTCAGCGATATCGAAGCCTTCTTCTTCGTGCAGGCTGCTCAGGGTGATGAACGGTCGAACCTGATGTTTGCTCCGAAAGTGACTCTGTTCAACGGCCAGCAGGCCACCGTGCAGAGCACCGTGCAGCGTCCGTTTGTGACCAGTCTGATTCCGACCGTGGGCTTCTTCTCCGTGGGCTTCACCCCGCAGATTACGGTGCTCTCGGAAGGTGTGACGATGTCGGTTCAGGCTGTCATCTCGGCCGACCGCCGCTTCGTCCGTCTGACAGTGATTCCCTCCTTCACCAACATTACCGACGTGTTCACCTTCACGTTCCAGTCCAACGGACAGGGACAGCAGGGGGCACAGGGTCAGGGCCAGGGTGGTAACACCGGCAACAACAACCCGTTCGGTGCTGGTGGTAACCAGGGCCAGGGGCAGTTCGACGTTCCCGATGTCAATGTTCCACTGGGCTTCAGCGGGAATACGATGGCCAACGGGCCATCCCAGTTCTCCGTGCGGGATACCATCAATCCCACGATGGGCTTCGGCGGAATTGGTGGCGGTGTGATGATGCGGAACCTGTTTGCTCCCACGCTGGCCGAACAGGTCAACCAGCAGGGGCAGCAGCAGCAGGGGCAGCAGAACCAGCAGGGTAATAACCTGGGTGTCGGTAACATCACGATTCAGCAGCCTGTGTTCGAAGTCGTCAACGTGACGACGACCGTCAGCGTGCCTGATGGCGGAACGGTTCTGCTGGGTGGAATTAAACGACTGCGTGAAGGCCGTAACATGGCCGGTGTTCCGATCCTCAACAAACTCCCGTATGTCAGCCGGCTGTTCAAGAACACCGGT
>JAGQPV010000174.1 GCA_020426545.1 Planctomycetaceae bacterium | reverse complement strand
GCCTGTACTTCCGGCAGGACAAGGAACGGCAGATGACGTTCCTCGGTCTGTTCGACGGGGCCAAGGTCAACGAGTGCTACCGCCGCAAAGCCACCGTTGCCCCGCAGCAGGCCCTGGCCCTGTTCAACAGCCGGATTGCGGCGTCGCAGTCAAAGCAACTGGCAGAGAAGTTTGCCGCCCTCGATGATGCGGAATTCGTGACGGCCCTGTTTGAACATGTGCTGTGCCGCGAACCTGCTGAGGCGGAAGCTGTCGAGTGCCGGCAGTTCCTCGCCGACCTGGCGGGCAGCCCGGCCGCCCGCACGCAGCTGGCCCGCGTGCTGCTGAACCACAATGACTTCGTGACGATTCGGTAAATACGCCCGGCCGTAACCGTCAGCAGATACAGCCGACAGCCTGCCGCCGACTGGCAGGTGTTGATACATCCCGAAAGAGAAACCCATGACGGCTTCCCACCCGGTCAACTCTTCTGCCTCAGAGTCCGTTTCGCGTCGCAGTTTCTTGAGCGGCATGGGTACGGGGCTGGGGTCGATTGCCCTGGCCTCGATGCTGCAGCAGGATGGTCTGGCGCAGTCCGGCCACTGGTCTCCGCCGACCGGCCTGCCGCACTTCGCCCCGAAGGCGAAAAGCGTAATCTGGCTGTTCATGGTGGGCGGGGTGAGCCAGGTCGAAACTTTCGACCCCAAGCCGGCCCTCAATAAATACGGCGGTATGACCATCGCCGAGACGCCCCACACTGACGTGCTGGATTCGCCCTACATCAAGAATCGGGTCGAGCTGGTCCAGGGCGATGCCAACGGGGCGATTTATGACAAGCTGTACCCTATGCAGGTGGGGCACCGACCGCGTGGCGAAAGCGGCCTGGAGATTTCCGACTGGTGGCCGCACCTGGGCGACTGTGCCGACGACCTGGCGATCGTGCGGTCGATGTGGACCACCGCCAGCAATCACGATGCCCAGCTGCAGTTCCATACGGGCCGCAACCGGTTCGACGGGTTCTTCCCCACGATTGGCTCGTGGGTGCATTACGGGCTGGGTTCGCTGAACGACAGCCTGCCGCAGTTCATTGTGCTGGGCGACGGGATTGGTGACTGCTGCGGCGGGAAGGCGACCGAAGGAGCCGATTACCTCGGCCCCGAGCACGACGGCGTGACAATGTCGGTCGATCCGAAGAACCCGCTCCCGTTCGCCATTCCGACCGACGGGGCCACGATGGCGGAGCGGGCCCGGTCACAGCAGCTGCTGGGCCGGCTCAACCGGCTGGCCGGCGAACAGTACCCGAACGATCCGGCGCTGGAAGCCCGCATCAAATCCTACGAGCTGGCTTTCCGCATGCAGACGGCCGTGCCGGAGGTGGTCAACCTTGAAGGCGAAACGCAGCACATCCACCAGCTGTACGGCACCGAAGGCGGTACGACGCAGAACTTCGGCCGGCTGTGCCTCACCGCCCGGCGGCTGGTCGAGCGGGGTGTGCGGTTCGTGCAGATCTATCATGGCGGCGGTGGCGGCGCGGGCCGGTGGGACGCGCACAGCAACGTGAAAGGCAATCACTCGGGCAACTGTGCCCAGGTCGATCAGCCGATTGCCGGGCTGCTCAAGGATCTCAAGCAGCGGGGCCTCTTAGATGAAACGCTGGTGGTGTGGGGCAGCGAGTTCGGCCGCACTCCCGGTCTGCAGGGGGCCAACGGGCGCGGGCACCACAACTTCGGGTTCTCGGTCTGGATGGCGGGCGGCGGAATCAAAGGCGGCATCGCCCACGGAGCCACCGACGAGCTGGGCTTCCACGCCGTGGAGAACCGGCACTATGTGACCGACCTGCACGCGACGGTGATGCAGCAGCTGGGCCTCGATCCGCGGGCACTGGCCGTGCCGGGCCGCAAACGGCTGGAGATCGACTACGGGACGCCGATTGATGAAGTGATTGCGTAGGAGGTGCCGTTGTTACGCAGTCCGGAAGTCGAGCAGAAGAACAGCCGGCACAGCCGGCCCTACTTTGCTGAAGTGTCTGCGGAAGGTCCCACCGGGCCGGTGGCCACATAGGTGGCCTCCTGCGTGGCGGCGACTTCGGTTCCGCAGACGATTTCCGTGATGACGGTCGCCCGCCCGATGCCTTTACGGTCCAGGCCGCGAATCAGTTTCGGCCACATGCCGGGATCGGCCAGCCGCGTGACGGCTTCGAATGTGTCTTCAATGGGGGCGGTGAATTCCGTCTGGCTGCGGAACACGACCAGCCGGCGGTGGTAACCCGCTTCCCGCAGCTTGAGGTGCAGCAGCGTCCACCCGCTGATAATGCCCAGCCCGGCAATGCTCCCGCCGAAGGCGGTTTCCCGGTGATTGAGGTTCGGGGCCAGCGGCGCCGACAGCCGGACGGTCGTACCATCCCACGCGACGACTTCCACGCCCATGTGCGCCGTCATCGGGATATGGGAATGCAGGTACTCGGTGGCTTTCGCAAGTTCGGCAGTCACAGTGGCTCCCCGATTCAGGCGCGGGCTTTCTGCGGGGCGGATGGTCCGGTCCGATTCCCCCGGCACCTCTTCAGCATAACGCACATTGCGGGGCCCGGAGTACCCGCCACCGTCCGCCTGCCGGCTTCCCCTGGAATCCCCGTTCTTCGCGCACGAAAAAAAGGTCTGTCGACTTTCGTCGACAGACCTTTGCCGCGGGCAGCCGTGTTGTTCGGCGGTATCTCTCCTTTCCGTACAGATTTCAGATCAGGTCCAGCGGCCGGGAGGGGGAAAGCAGCAGCCGTTTGACTGCGGCCCGTCCCCTTCCCTGCTTCGCAGCCGCTTCTGTTTCAGCGAACGTACTGCCGGACGCCGTAGGAGTTGATGTAGTAGTAGCAGTCATGAATATCGCACCACAGGTACTTCACCGGGGCCACATACCGGGAGTGGCTGTACCGGTTGAAACCGTAATTGTGCCCGTAGCTGCGATGGTTGTGACCGCGGTGGCCGAAGTGCCGGTGACCATGATTCCGGTGGCCGTGGAAGTGGTGTTGTCCTCCCCGATGGCGGAAGGAGCGGTGACCGGCTTCGGCGGAATCGGCAGCTGCCGAGAACAGGAAACCACCAGCGACGAGAGCGACGAGGCACAGGCTGCGAAGAGTGTTCATTGTCAGATTCCTTCAGGGTTCAGTTTGTCGTTCTGTTGTGTTTCGGGTGACTGCTGTCGTCCCCCTCTGATAGCCCAGGCGGGAACCCCGGAAATCTGTTACACGTCTTCTGAGGAAAAATTTCAGACCGGCCCGGTTTCCTGTGCGGGGCGGAAATCCGGTCGGACAGAAGCCAGCCATCTGCTGCACTTCAGGGCGTTCCTCCCGGTTCCGGCGGGCGGCCTGCGTGGCGTGTCTGCCGGTTGGCATCCGGCTAGAATGTCAGCAGAAACCGGGCCAGCGGTCCGGGCTGTCCGTCGCATCCGCCGTTCAACTGATTCAGCAGGCCCTCATGTCATCCGAGCTGGAACGCTACAGCCGTCAGATTCGTTTTTCCGGCCTCAGCGAAGAGGGACAGCGGAAGCTGCTGAATTCCCGCGTGCTGATCTGCGGTTGCGGCGCTCTGGGAACGGTGCTGGCGGAAACACTGACCCGGGCTGGTGTGGGCTACCTGCGGATTGCCGACCGCGATTTTGTGGAACTGAGCAACCTGCAGCGGCAGGTGCTGTTTGATGAAGAGGACATTGCCTCGCACCAGCCGAAGGCCATCGCAGCTGCTGAGAAGCTCCGTCGGATCAACTCGGAAATCACCATCGACCCGCATGTGGTGGATATCGATCACACGACAATCCGCCCGCTGATGGAGGGCATCGATCTGGTGCTCGACGGGACGGACAATTTCGAAATCCGCTTTCTGATCAACGACGCCTGCCTCGAGACCGGTACCCCCTGGGTGTACGCCGGTGTGATTGGCAGCCACGGACAGACAATGCCGATCTTCCCGCATGAATCGGCCTGCCTGCGGTGCCTGATCGGCGAGATTCCCGATGCGGGTTCAGCGGAGACCTGCGAAACAGCGGGCGTGCTGGGGCCGGCGGTGAATGTGGTGTCTTCCCTGTCGGCGGTGACGGCCCTCAAGCTGCTTTCCGGGCAGAAGGAACTGGTGCCGCTCAAGCTGATGATTGTCGATGTGTGGGAGGGCAGCCTCCGCAGCATGGATGTCAGTTCGCTGCGCGATCAGTCCAGCTGCCCTGCCTGTCAGGGGGGAGAACGGTTGTGGCTGTCGGGTGAGCGGGGTTCGCAGTCGACTGTGCTGTGCGGCAGGAATTCCGTGCAGGTGGCGCCGCCCCATAAAGGCGAGCTGAATTTACCCGAGCTGGCCGAGCGGCTGCGGACCGCGGGAGAGGTCAGCCTGAACCGCTATCTGCTGCGGCTGACACTGCGGGACGAAGAGTTTGAAATCACCGTTTTTCGCGATGGCCGGGCCATTATTCGCGGCACCGACGAACTCGCCACCGCCCGCACGCTGTACTCCCGTTACATTGGCAGCTGAGTTCGGCTGTCGGTTAACCGACAATTCTGTGAACGGCTGGCCCGCTCTTTTTGTCCTTTGCCGGCAGGGCCGTTATATCCGTTGCGAGTGCGTCTTCGCGGGGTGCTTTAGCGCCTGTTGCGGTTTGACAGCCACTCCGGGTGGCCTAGGTTTCCATCGCAGGAACAACAGGCAATTCTGAGCGAAGGAACCTTCACCGGTCTTCGTCTCTGCGGTTGCAGCCTGCTGTACCAGGGGGCTGGCTTCCGTCCGCAAACAGGTACAGGCTATGGCCCGGTCAGGGCTGAAGTCGCAGTTCGTTTACGGTTCCCACGGCAGCACTCTGCCCGCAGGACCGACGCCCCCTGCCTGTCGGAACGGCGGCGTTCACAGCCATCGACTGGTTATTCCAGCTGTCTGTGGAACGATTCTGAAGACTGCAGGATTTACCAGCCGGGAGCTGTCAGTCTCATCAGGACCCAGGTGTCTGATTTCGTCAATGTGGCGGTAACCCATTGTTGAGACTGCCAGTGGCGGCAGTTCTTCAGTCAGAATTCATGACAGAGTTCACGCAGTCAACTGTGCTGAAAAATCGCACTCAGGAATAAATGGAAGACAGGGCTATCATGCAGGTGACATCAAACACAGGTAAGAGTCGGCGGGGTGGTTTCACTCTGGTGGAAGTGCTGATTGTGGTCGTGATTCTCGGCATTCTGGCTGCGACCGTTCTGCCGCAGTTTACCGCCGCGAATAACGATGCCCGTGAATCAGCCGTCAAACAGGACCTGGCGATTCTCCGAGGACAGATTCAGCAGTACCATGTGGACCATAACGGCAAGTTTCCTGCCGATGGAGAAACCGACGGGACCAAGTTTGCCGACGCGCTGCTGCTGTCTTCCAGCGCCGATGGAACCACGGGCGCCCCGGGCACGCTGCCGTACGGACCGTACATTATCGGTCAGGTGCCGGCCAACCCGTTCACGGGGGCTCGCGGCGTTCGTATCGTGACCGATGTTCCCGGCGCCACACCGGACGATTCCACCACCGAAGGCTGGTTCTACAATCCGGCGACCGGGCTGATCAAAGCCAACACCACGGAAGTTTCTTCCGACGGCTCGACGCCCGTCTCCAGCTTCTGACGGAATGGCGCAGCAGGCAGGGTCTGCCTGAATGCCTGATCGAACGAATTCCGCAGCAGGCCGGCTCCTGCTGAAGTGGCTCTGTTCGGTTCATCGCACGGAAAGCAGGATTCAGCAGACAGCCGCCACGACGGGCTCGGGACAGACAGCGGTCCGACCGGCCCCGCAGAAGTATCCAGACCGCAGAAGCATCCAGAAAACGCCGTCGCCAGAACCGGAATCCGTTCCGAATCTGGCGACGGTTTCTGTTTGCGCGGTGCGTAGCTGGTGCACCTGTCGGAAACGTCCGGACAGGGGGCGATCAGACGGAGAAGCCCCGGCGACGCTGGGTGCTGTAGCGTTCGAGGTCGGCTTCAATCACCGGAATGGCTTCCTCGGCCGGCTGGAACTGATCAACCTCCACCGACTTGCCTTCCAGCTGCTTATAGTCCTGAAAGAACCGGCGGAGCAGCGCCAGGCGGTGCGGGGGCAGTTCCCGGGCATCCTGAAACGAGTTGTACTCGGGATCGTCGGTGGCGACCGCCAGGATTTTGTGATCCCGCTTGCCGCTGTCGATCATCGTCATCAGGCCGATGGCCCGCGAAGTGACCAGCGTCATCGGGGCCAGCGGTTCCTGACAGAGAACGAGCACATCGAGGGCGTCCTCATCTTCCGCCAGTGTCTGCGGGATGAACCCGTAGTTTGCCGGGTAATGCACGGCGGAATACAGAATACGGTCCAGCCGCAGCATTCCCGTTCGCTTGTCCAGCTCGTACTTGATCTTCGACCCCATGGGAATCTCGACGACCGTCGTGAATTCCATGGGCAGGTTCTCACCCGGCGTGATATCGTGCCAGGGGTGGGTCATTACATCAGCTCCGAACAGCAGCGGGCAGACGAGCACCGGCCCGGCGAGCGCCAGCGGTGAAGGTCCGGTTGGAAAATGCGGTTTCGTGCATCTGCGT
Source organism: Planctomycetaceae bacterium (assembly GCA_020426545.1). Classification (GTDB taxonomy): domain Bacteria; phylum Planctomycetota; class Planctomycetia; order Planctomycetales; family Planctomycetaceae; genus JAGQPV01. The sequence continues at coordinate 3,567 of JAGQPV010000174.1, read as the reverse complement.
CAGCCAGAGTGTCGGCCTGCAGCAGAACGACCGGAAGGGGCAGCCGGGGTGCCTCTCAGCCACGTACCCCGGCGGACAGTTCGCCTGAAACATGGACCAGATGAAAGACGGCTCCCCAGCCCGGCGGGGCCAGTCTTCTTCACCGTGGTATTCCAGGCAGCTGCACGGGGCACAGCACGCGGGCAGGGGTCTCGGCTCTGGCTGCTGGCAGCGCGGCGGTCCCTGCTCGCGGGAGGATAGCAGCCGGGTGGAATATCCGGCAAGCACGGAGACCGCCCCCCATGGCAGAAACCTCCGGATTTACCAGATACTCGCCGATTGCCCGTCTGTACGGCCAGTGCGATCTGCTCTGCCGCGTTGCATGAAATCCCCGTGCATGTGCCGGCTGTTCACTCTGGACTGTTGAGCTGGTGCGGAATGAGTTCAGCTGTGTCGGTATCGAAAGTGGCGAACCGGCCATCCGACTGATTCCGCAGCTGCGGTGTGCCGGCATCATATCAGGAAATGCCGTTGCGAATTGTGACCGGTGGCCGCGGCTGTACAATAAGTCCGTCTCATGCGTGCCGCGTCTCACCGGAAGTCACAAACTGCGGATTGTTTCGCTGCATCGAATCTGCCATGTGCGGGCTGCCTGCCGGCACGTGAACCGACAACCGACGGGAATCCCGCTGTGAACTCGCACCTTCATCCTGCCATCGCTCGCATTGGTTTCCAGCTCCGGAACCGTCTGCATTTTCTCTCTTCGCGGCAACTGTTGGTATCCGGCAGTCTGCTGCTGGCGGTGGCCCTGCTGTTTGGATCCAGCTGGACCACGCCAGCGGCGGCCCAGTGGCCCACGGTGGAACTGAACACTCCCCTGCCCCCACCCGGCTGGGCCGTGCTGGAACGTGAGCTGTTGCGGGCGAATGCCGCCGCCTGCCGGGAATATTATCAGCACTATTTTGACGAACGGGGATACCTGCAGTGCGTGGAACGCTGGGGCGGCGATGATGGCCCCGATGACGCGATTGAAAACTGCGCGGACTGGCCGATTCTGCACGCGCTGGGTGGTGCGGACGATGTGCTGGAAATGTACCGGCAGGCCTGGGAAGGACATCTCGAACAGTACACGAAGGCCAGAACCACGGAAGTTCCCTTCGCCCGGGAGGGCATGTATTACCGCGAATTCCCGGTAATGTTCGACTGGCTGCACAACAGTGAAGGGCTCCGGGTGTTTGCGCTGCAGGGTCTGTCCGACCACGACAATCCCCGCTTTCAGCAGCGAACCCGCCGTTACGCCGGGCTGTACCTCAACGAGGATCCCGCAGCCCCGAATTACGATCCCGAGCACCGCATTATCCGCAGTCTGTTTAACGGCAGTCGGGGCCCCCTCCTGCGGAAAGCCACCGCCCTCGACTGGGCTGGCGATCCGATTCAGGTGAAAGGCCGGTTTCAGCCCCGCCACGGAGAAGAAACCTGGCAGCAGATGCTGGATCACTTTGCGGAATACAACGACATCGTGGGCGATCACCCGTCCAATCTGTGCGCCACCTCGCTCGCCATGAACGCCTGGACTCTCACCGGCGAGGAGAAATACCGCCGGTGGCTGCTGGAATATGTCGATGCCTGGCTGGAGCGGATGGAACAGAACGACGGCATCATTCCCAGCAACATCGGGCTCGATGGGACCATCGGCGGCGAGACCGACGGCAAATGGTATGGCGGGGTATATGGCTGGAACTTCGTCGTCACCAACCCAGTGAACGGGCAGCTCTCGTTTCGCACCACCGTGGCGATGGGGTTCGTCGGGTTTATGAATGCCTATGTGCTGACGGGCGATGAAAAATATCTTGAGGCGTGGCGAAATCAGAGCCGCCTCATCAACTCCCACAGTCGCGAAGTGAACGGTCGCACGCTCTACCCGCATGCCTACGGCGACGACGGCTGGCATCAGTACACGTCTCAGAAGTACAACGCGAACGCACTGGAGATCTGGTATCTCTCGATGAACCCGGCGGACCGGGAAGAAGTTGGCAGCCACGGCTGGATCAACTGGCTGGAAGGGAACAGTCCCGGCTGGCCGGAACAGGCACTGCGCGGCGAATTCGCCACGATCCGCCAGCGAATTGCCGGAATGCGGGCCGATACCACGACCCCGGATACGCGGCTGGCCGATGACCCGATGCGGTTTAACCCGTGCACCGTGACCGTGCTGCAGCACCTGATGCACGGCGGAATCTCACCCGGCAGACGGGCGTCGATTCTCAACTGCCGGGTGCGGTATTTCGATCCCGCCCGCCGGCGAGCGGGAATTCCGGAAGACGTGGCCGCACTGGTCGATCGCCTGACCGCTGAGGAAACCGAACTGGTGCTGGTCAATCTGAACCAGCTGGAATCAAGAACCGTGCTGGTGCAGGCCGGCGGTTATGGCGAGCACCAGTTTGCAGAGGTCACCAGTACAGCGGACGAAACCGCTGGACCGGTGACGACCCGGGTCGATGGCCCGGTTGTCCGGGTCCGGCTCGCACCGGGAGCAGGCGGCCGCCTGAAGCTGGCCACGAATCGCTATTCCCTGCAGCCGGTGCTGAAATTTCCCTGGCAGCGGTAACCACGGCTGCGGATCCCTGCGGACCGAACGAAGCTGACCTGGGCTGGCCGAGTCAGGAAGTCAGCCCGGCCAGCACTTCGCGGGCGGCCAGAATCGTTCGCTCGATATCGGCATCGGTATGCGCAGCAGAGACGAAGTTGGCTTCAAACTGACTGCAGGGCAGATAGATTCCCTGATTCAGCATGCCCCGGAAATATTCCGCAAAGCGGGCGGTATCGTTTTTCGCCGAGACCGCGTAGCTGGTGACAACCTCCGGATTGAAGAACAAAGTGAACATACTGCCAACCTGGGCGATCTGATGCGGAATGCCAGCCAGAGCGGCCGCTTCACTGATGCCGGCAGTCAGGCGGGTGGTGGTCTGTTCTAGGGCCTCCCAGGGATTCAGCTGCCGCAGCACCCGCAGAGTGGCCAGACCACAGGCCATGGCCAGCGGATTTCCGGATAGCGTGCCCGCCTGATACACCGGGCCGACGGGTGAGACATGCTGCATCACGTCCTTCCGCCCGCCGTAAGCACCTACCGGCATTCCCCCGCCGAGAATTTTGCCCAGGGTGGTCAGGTCGGGGGTGATGCCGAACCGTTCCTGTGCCCCGCCGGGAGCCAGCCGGAAGCCCGTCATGACTTCATCAAAGATCAGCAAGGCGCCGTGTTCCCGGCAGGTACGCTGCACACCTTCCAGAAAACCAGGCAGCGGAGCGACAACACCCATGTTGCCGACGACAGGCTCCAGAATCACACAGGCGATTTCGCTGCCGCGACTGCGGAACAGATCTTCCACCTGATCCAGACTGTTGTACTCCAGGCACACTGTATCCGCGGTGCAGCCGGCGGGAACACCGGGGCTGGAGGGAGTCCCGTGTGTCAGGGCTCCACTGCCCGCCTGCACCAGCAGGCTGTCCACGTGGCCGTGATAACAGCCTGAAAACTTGACGATCACATCGCGGCCCGTAAAACCTCGAGCCAGCCGGATCGCACTCATG
>JAGQPV010000173.1 GCA_020426545.1 Planctomycetaceae bacterium | reverse complement strand
TGCCGCTGTCAGCAGCAGGGCGACATAGAACAGGCCACGGCGGGGGATGGAGCGAAAGCCAGACATTGGCGGTTCTTTCCAGAGACAGGGCACGAGCGAGAGGCGGTTGCCAGTCAGCAGGTGTACTCTGCACATCGTCTGCTCCGGGGGAGGAGCGTGCGGGAAATGCCGGTTCTGCGGGTTGAGTTTGCCTTTCTGCCGGTGGTGATCAGGTGGTTCCAGCAGTTTTTTCCGCTGGCGGACTTCCCGGTGCTGCCTGCCTGGCACACGGGCAGTCCGCTGCGTATTCTGTCCCCGGACGGTCTCAACCCCCGCGGGCAGGCCTGGCGGTATGGTTCGTCCGGTGGCACAGGTTGCCTGACGCACCTGCTCCCGAACACAGCAGTAACCTTCAGATCACGCCCTCACGGGCGGAACGCCTCAACGAAAGCTCCTGCAGGCATGCGTATTGGAATCTACGGCGGAACGTTCGATCCCGTCCACCTGGGACATCTGCTGCTGGCCGAACAGTGCCGGGAGGCGTGCCAGCTGGATCAGGTGTGGTTCATGCCGGCGGCCCGTTCTCCGCACAAGCAGAAGGCGGAACCCGTGGCCGGAAAGCAGCGGGCCGAGATGCTGCACTTCGCCCTGGCCGGCATGCCGGAGTTCGTGGTCTGCGAGCAGGAGCTGAAGCGGGAAGGCGTCTCGTACACGGTCGATACGCTCAAGCGGCTGCACGAAGATCAGCCCGGCGACGAGCTGTTCTTTCTGATGGGCGGCGATTCTCTGGCCGACCTGCCCCGCTGGCGGGAGCCGGAACGGATTGCCGAGCTGGCCATGATTGTGGCGGTGAACCGGGGCCGCACTCCGCTGCCACAGGGAGACGAACTGCGCCAGCTCGTCGGTGAGTCCATTGCCGAACGGATTCAGACGGTCGAGATGCCGGCCTGCGACGTCTCCGCGACCGACATCCGTAACCGCATCGCCGCCGGCCGTTCCATCCGCTTCATGACGCCCCGTTCGGTGGAAGTCTATCTCCGTGAGCACGGCCTGTACGGCGCTCCCCGCCCGGTAGACGGGGAAGTCCCGTAACAGGCACTTCCCGTCGTGTTGAGTTCAGGGTCCCATGCCCGTAGCCGCTTCAGCGGGATGGGCATGTGGTCGACTATGATCGCCACCGCCCGCCGTTATTCGTACTCCCACTTGAGCACCCACGGATCTTTCGTCTTCTCCTGCCAGGCTTTCAGCTTCTTCTGCAGCTCGGCCAGTTTCTCCGCATACTTCGGTTCGAAGGCCAGGTTCTCCACTTCGTGCGGATCCTGCTCCAGATCGTACAGTTCGTGCCGGGGCCGGTGCAGGTAGGCATACACGGCCCGCTTGCCATACATCGGCTCGTTCCGCTTCAGCACGCCCTGCCAGGTGGGCGAGGCATACAGGTCGGAAGCAAACGGGTAAGGCAGCTGGTGGGCGATGTTAAACAGGTATTTGTATTTCCCGCTGATGATCACCCGCATCGGGTAATACATCGTGATTTCATGGAAGGTATGCGAAGCATACACCTCGTCGAAGCCGGCCGGGTGTTCCTCGCCAAGTGCGGGCAGGAACGACCGGCCATGAAACCGGTACGGCTGCGGTTTCCCCCGGCCCTTGCTCAGTTTCCCCTCATTCGGCGCGGTGCGAACCGGCGGTGAGGGTTTTACCTCCACGCCGCACCAGTCGAGAATCGTGGGCGTGATATCCGCCCAGACGACGCGTGCATCGGTCACAAGGCCGGTCTGTTTCTGCTCCGGGTCCCGCACAATCAGCGGCAGATTCATTCCCGGCTCATACAGATTCGTTTTCGCGCCGGGGAAGGGAGGCCCGTTGTCGCTGAGAAACATCACCAGCGTATCCACCCAGTGGCCCGTTTCCTTCAGCACTTCAATCAGCCGTACCATGCCCTGATCGAGCCGCGAAATCGCCTGGTAGTATTCCGCCAGCTCTCCGCGGCACTCGGGCGAATCCGGCAGCCACGGCGGGACGACAACATCCTGCGGGTCGTACCGCACGGGCGTGATGCCCGGGTAATGTTCGGGGTCATCGTTGAAGTTGGAAAACCCGTCGGGGCCACCGCCGCGGTGCGGGTCATTCGTGCAGAAATACAGGAAGAAGGGCTTGTCGGAGTCCTCGCTGATCCACTCGCGGGCGTTCTCCGCCATACGGACCGAGTTCCGGTTCCCCTGAATGCCGTCGTTCCGATACGTATCGAAGTGGTACACGTACTCCGGGGCCAGGTGATATTTGCCGATGGAGCAGGTGCGGTAGCCGGATTCGCTCAGCAGCACCGGCAGCGAACGGACGGATTCATAAGTGCTGAAGTGGTTGTACGAGTGAGCGTGCCCGTAATGGCCCGTGGCATGGTTATACAGGCCGGTCATCAGCACGCTGCGGCTGGCACTGCAGCTGGCCGTGGTGCAGGCCGCCCGGGTGAAGCGGGTTCCGGCAGCGGCCAGGGCATCGATCCCGGGTGTTTTGATCACCGGGTTGCCATAGCAGCCGGCCTGAAAACCCTGATCATCGACCACGAACACCACGACATTCTTCTTCGGGTTCGCGGCATGGGTGGCACGTGGCCCCCCGAGAAACACGGCCGCGGCCAGTAATGTCATCAGCGCGGGGGCGAGCAGTCGCATCAGCCGCTTCATCTTTCGTTCCTTTCCCGTCGCACCTCGGCCATTGCCATGCGGTTCACCGGAATTCTGCGGGCAGAACCGGCGGAAGCATGCTGCCTGGTGCGGGTGGATTACGGTTCCGTATCAGTCCGTCCGACACTCTTCAGGCTGCCGTGCGGGCAGCCTCAGGATGATAACCCGCCACGGGACAGGTGTCTTCCTTCACGGTGCGCGCAGGGTCCGCATTCAGCAGTCTTCCGCATCGGCCAGCGGCGGAAGGCCCACCCGACGGCAGTCTTTCAGCAGCGGGCAGTCCAGGCATTTCGGCCGCCGGGCAATGCAGATTTTCCGGCCATGATGAATCAGCCGGTGCGAAAAGTTGATCCACTCGGTCTCTGGCAGCAGGGCCATCAGGTCCTGTTCGATCTTCTCCGGTGTCGTACTGGCCGTCAGCCCCAGCAGACGGGTGATCCGTTTAACATGCGTATCGACCACCACGCCCGAGGGGATTCCGAATGCCGTGCCCAGCACCACATTGGCCGTCTTGCGGCCCACACCTGGCAGGGCTACCAGTTCCTCCAGGGTGCGGGGCAGCTCGCCGTTGTGCTGTTCCACCAGCATGGCCGCCATGCCCCGCAGGTTCGTGGCCTTGGCCCGAAAGAAGCCTGTCGACTGCACCACTTCTTCCACATCCTCCTGACTGGCTTCAGCCAGGGCGAATGCATCGGGCCAGCGGCGGAACAGCTCCGGGGTGACCATATTGACGCGTTCGTCGGTACACTGGGCCGAGAGAATCGTCGCGGCCAGCAGCTGAAAGGCCGATTCATGATGCAGCGCGCACTCGGCATCGCCGTAGGTTTCCGCCAGCTGGCCGATGAGGCGGTCCGTCCGCTGTATCCGGTCGGCCCGGCTTTCTCTCGGTGGGGCCGCCGGTTTTTTCGCGGCTGGTTTTTTCCCGGCCGCTTTCCTGCCCGCCGCCTTTTGACCAGCGCCCGCTGTTCCCGTTTTCCGCGTACCGGCCTTCTTCACTGTGGTGGCCTTCACTGTTCCATTGCCCGAACATCGCCAGGTTTCACCGAACACCCGGGGTCGCGTGAGATCCTGTGACTGACGCAGCACAGCCCCATTCCCGCCCCGCAACAACGCCCGGAAGGGCCAGACCGTCCATGCCCGACGAGACCGCACCGTATCATCCTCTGTACCTCGAGGGAATCGAGCTGTTCAATCAGCAGGAATTCTTCGCCTGCCACGATGTGCTGGAGGAACTGTGGACGGAGACCCTCAGCGAGGAACGCGAGTTCTACCAGGGGCTGATTCAGGCTGCCGTGGCGCTGTTCCACTTCGGCGAGGGCAATCTCGGCGGGGCCCGGCGACTGTGCGATTCCAGCTGCCGCTACCTGGAACCCTACCGCCCGCAGTGCCTCGGTCTTGATCTCGAAGAATTCCTGGCCGCCTTCCGCGACTGCTTCGCCAATCTGCTGGCAGTGAACAGCGGCTGGCCCGCGGGTGTCGTGCTCGATCCCGCCCGAATTCCGGTGATTGTGCTCTCCCCCGGAGCCGGCGACTCTCCGGCAGAATGACCGCGCCGGTTGAAGACGTGCAGGAGGAGGTCTAGAATCCAGTGCCGCTGCCGCCGGGCCGCCCTCCAGAACTGGCCCTGACGGGGCACCTGCCGGCTGATGGTATCCCTCCTTCGAGAGCCTTCCGGATTTCCTGTGTCCGTTCTGCCCGCATCGGGCGGCTGTGACCTGTTCGCTGTATCAGATGGCCCGCTCATGCCCGATGACAGTCGTTTTCATCCCGCCCGTGATGTCTCCCCCGCAGCCAGTGACGCCGACGAGGTCGACCCCTCCGCCTGTGCCGGCGGTGGTGGCGAAGTCACCGGTGGCCCGGTGGCCAGAGCCGACTCCCTGGAGGATCTGCCGGCCGGCCAGGTTCCGTCAAAGGTGGACCTGCCCCGCATCGAGCGGGCCGTACGGGAAATTCTGATTTCCATCGGCGAAGATCCCGAGCGATCGAGCCTGCTGGAGACCCCCGCCCGCGTCGCCCGGATGTACGCCGAGCTGTTCTCCGGCCTGCATACCGAACCCGGCCGCCACCTCGAAAAGGTCTTCGAGGAACAGTACGACGAACTCGTGCTGGTGCGGGATATCTCGTTCAACAGCATGTGCGAACACCACCTGCTGCCCTTCATGGGCGTGGCCCACGTGGGCTACCTGCCCCGCGGCCGCGTGACCGGGCTGAGCAAACTGGCCCGCGTGGTGGAAGAAGTCTCGCACCGTCCGCAGGTGCAGGAACGGATGACCCACCAGATTGCCGACCTCGTGGCCGAACGGCTGGATGCCAAGGGCGTGGTGGTGGTGATTGAAGCCACCCACACCTGCATGACGATTCGCGGGATCCGCAAGCCCGGCAGCCTGACGGTCACCAGTGCCGTGCGGGGGCTGTTCAAAACGAATCTCTCCAGCCGGGCCGAGGCCATGTCGCTCATCAATCGCAGCTCATCATGATTCCTCAGTTCGCACTGCGGCTGGTCTGTGGTCTGGCCCTCGTGTGGCTGCTGATGCCCCGCCGGCAGATCTCTTCCGGCTTCTTTCGGATTCAGCTGCTGGTGACACTGGGCCTGGCCGTTTTGACGGCTCTGTCCGCCTCGCAGTTGCCCATGGACACCGCTCTGCCAGTCGGCGAAGTGCTGCAGGACGCAGTGGAACACCCTGCCGGAACAGGCGAACCAGCCGGCCGGGAACCTGCTGCGCCGTTGCTCGGTACAGCCGGAGTGCAGCTGCTGGCCGTGCTGGCCGCGGTGGTGTCCTTTGTCGGTTCGGTCCTGTGGACGCTCGAACGCCGCACATCCGGCACGGTGGCCTGCGGGCTGGTGTTCGCCCTTTCGGCCGTGGCCCTGCTGGGCGGAAGCGGCATCCTGCAGCCGGCTGCCGAAGGGGCACTGCTGTCGGCCTGTGCCGAGCTGTCCTCGGCTGCCCTGCTGGGCAGTATCGTGGCGGCCATGCTGCTGGGGCACTGGTATCTCACCGCGCCCACCATGTCGCATGATCCCCTGTGGCGGATGACGCTGCTCGTCGGTATCGCCACCGTTCTGCGGCTGGTCGCCTCGCTGATGGCACTCACTCTGCTCGACGGACTGCCCGCGGGCACCCCTGCCGTGTGGCTGGCCCTCCGCTGGCTGGCTGGAATTGCCGGGCCCCTGGCCGTCGCCGTGATGACCTGGCGGATCCTCCGCTACCGCAACACGCAGTCCGCCACGGGCGTGCTGTTCGTGGGAGTGATTCTGGTCTTCATCGGCGAAATGAGCGCCGCCCTGCTCCAGCGGGAACTGGGCCTGCCACTGTGATGGGCAATAGCCCGCGATGCCGGGCACGGCTGGTCGTGATCACCGGCTGGTCTTCAGGGCGCGGAACTCTCTTCGGCTGCATCAGCAGGCTCGGCAGCGGCCTTGAGCCGGTTCAGCACCAGTGGCTCCTTCGTGTAGTATTTCCGCCAGTCGGGTGAGGCCAGAAATTCGCGGGTCGCCTTGCTCTGCCCCTGGATGTGGACCGTGAAGTGCTTCTTCTCTTCATCGGTCACCTCCACCCGTCCCGGCAGGGTTCCACTTTCGACCGCCGCGCGGAAGCCGTCGGGCTCGGGAAGGTAAATCACCATCCTCTGGTCCTCCTGGAGTTCCACCCGCACAAAGAGGTGCCTGTTCTCCAGTTTGCTGTCCGGAAAATACAGCCAGGTCTGGCTGGCCAGGCGACGCGGCAGGAGCACCTGGGTTTCCACCTCAAATTTCTGCTGCTCTTCGTCCCACTTCAGGTTGCCTGTGATCAGCCGTCCGTCGTTCGCGGCGCGGAATTCCACCGGCGACGGATCCCCCTTCGTGTTGACCCACACGCCGACGAATTTCTGCAACTGCTCCGGCGTGAGCTGATCTCCCACCGGTTCGTCGATCACCACCACGCTGCAGCCGCCTGAAATCAGCATCAGCAGGGCGAACGCCAGTCGGAAAATGTTCATAGCCACGCCTCAGTACGTGCCGGGAAGGCGAAACGAAAGCACGCCTTCAGCGTACTTCAGCCAGTCGGGCCGTCAATGGGAATCGCCGTCGGGGCCGTGCATGGGCCGTCTGAACCACTCCCGGCGGTCTGGTCTGCTGCCGGCTGCCGTCGGGCTGCAGTTACAGCTCGCCCTGTGCTTTCTTCTTCTCGGCCTTCTCGACGGCTTCGTCGGCGTCTTCCTGGTCGCCCGCGTCGAGGTCCGGGGCTTCCTGCTCGGGCTCGGCGTCGGGCTCGTAACTCAGTTCGACCAGCAGGGGGAAGTGGTCGGAGCCGATTTTCGGCAGCCGGCGGAGTTCCCGCACGCGGAAATCGTCGGTGTGGAACAGGTAATCCAGCGGATAACGCCAGATCCACGACGTGGCATCGAAAGTGGAATACATGCCCCGCCCCTTGCGGGGGTCCAGCAGCCCGCTGACTTCCTGAAACAGATTCGTCGTGCGGGACCAGCCCACGTCGTTCATGTCGCCCAGCACAATCGCGGTCTGGCTGTTCTCCACCTCGCGGCCCACCAGCACCAGTTCGGCATCCCGCTTGGTCGTGTCTTCCCCGGGCCGGGGCGGGTTGGGATGCACGGCGAATACCCGCACTTCGTGTCCGGAACGCAGCCGGATGGTGGCATCGATCGAGGGAATGCCCTCCTTGACCATCTCCCGCACTTCCGCGTGCAGCACCTCCAGGTTGCAGTAGAAGGCCATGCCGTACGTATTATCCAGCGGATGCAGCAGCTGGTAGGAGAACTGCTGCTTCAGAGGTGCCAGGTCGTCGATCCACCGCTGATTGACTTCGCACAGCACCAGCATGTCGGGCTGTTCCCGGGCGACCAGTTCCAGCACGGCGGCGGCATTCGTGTTCTTCTGCAGCACATTGGCCGTCATGATCCGAATGTGTTCGTGTTTCTCGTTCGAGCGGGCCGTCTGCACTTCCACGGGGGCAATGGGCAGATACGGCAGAATCCAGTACAGCTGAATCGCGCAGCTGCCGGCCAGCAGCACCAGCAGCCACCGGGCCAGCTTCCGCCGCCAGAACGGAGCCACCGCCAGAGCCGCCAGCAGACAGCCGATTAGCAGCTGCAGCCGGGGATAATCACCCAGGCGAACCCACCACCAGTTGACCGGCAGCAGCGGCAGTACGCTGCAGATGATAAGCAGCCCGGCGAACGCGACCGCCGCCCGCCACAGCCAGCGTACCAGCGGGGAAGCTTCGGGTGACGGGCCGGGGTCGGCGGCATCATCTCTGGCGGCGGCTGAGAGACTCATGTGCGCAGGGCATTCAGGAAGAGGGTGAAATCGCCGAGCCCCTGATCCGGGGCGGCGATATGGTATCTGTCATCAGGAGAGAATAGCAGATACCAAAGCCGGGCCTGGCTGTCGGGCCGGGAGTGCACCTGTCTGGATATGGGGAAGTCCACCACGTGCTGTGACGGCTCCGCCAGGGCAGGGACATCGCGAAGCTCCGCTGCCGCGCGATGTGCGCTTCACCGGGCCCGTCAGAATCAGCAGGCGGCTGCCCCGCTGCGGCCAGGGGAGCAGCCCGGTGCAGTATTCCGCGTTCGACGGATAAGCTTCACCGGCGGGCCCGGTTCCGCCGCTGTGTCGCCACAGGCCTTTTCACACGGAGGAATCGATGGATAAGTACTTCTTCAATGGCTGGGATGACCTGCTCCGCACTCTGGTGGTGGGCGTGCTGGCTTATATCGCGCTCGTCTTCCTGCTGCGGATCTTCGGCAATCGCACGCTGTCGAAAATGAATGCGTTCGATCTCGTGGTCACGGTGGCTCTGGGGTCGATTCTGGCCACCGTGCTGCTCAACAAGAAAGTCGCCCTGGCGGAAGGCAGCCTGGCATTCACCCTGCTGATCAGCCTGCAGTTTCTCGTGACCTGGGCCAGCGTCCGCGCGGGCTGGGTGCGTCGCCTGATGACGGGCGAGCCGCAGATGCTGCTGTACCGGGGGGAATTTCTGTCCGGGTCGATGCGGAAATCCCGCGTGACCGAAGACGAAATCCGGGCGGCGCTCCGCTCGTCCGGCGTGGCCGATCTGGCCCGGACCGAAGCGGTGATCCTCGAGACAGACGGCTCCTTCAGCGTGGTGCCGGCCCGCAGTGACTCGGCAGTTTCCAGCCTGGAAGACGTGAAGGGAATGCCCGGCCAGGAAAGTCGGGCCGGCTGACGAAGGTCGGCCATCCCTCCCCTGTGGATCCACTTTCCGGTGCGTGAAAACCGAAGTTTGAGCCGCCCGGAGGCGTGCCTGTTCCATGAACGACCGGCTCCAATCTTCGGAATCCCCGAAGGCAATTTCCAATGGCCCGGCAGCTTTGGCTATGCATCACGATCAGGTGGCGCGAAGAGTTTCAACCGGTCACGCCCCTTCGCCTTCGCTTCATACAGCGCCTGGTCGGCGCAATGGAGAACAGCAGAGGGTGAGTTGTGTTCGCTTGGAATGACGGTCGTAAAACCAATGCTGATGGTCACGATCCTTCGACTGACTTTCGAGGAGGGATGCGGAATTGCCAGTTGACGAACGCGCTGCAGTGCGTTCTCCAGGACCGTCGCTGCGCCCTCCACGCTGGTATTGGGCAGAATGACGGCAAACTCCTCACCGCCATACCGGGCGACAAAATCACCGGAGCGAGACGCGACCGCCTGGATTGCCCGGGCAACTGCCTTCAGGGCATCGTCGCCCGCCAGATGCCCGTGCGCGTCGTTGAACTGCTTGAAGCAGTCTATATCCAGAATGGCGACGGAAATCGCCGCTCTGGTCCGCTCGTGCCGCTTCCATTCCCGTTCAAATGTGCGGTCGAAACTTCTCCGGTTCGCCACTCCGGTCAGCCCATCCGTAGTCGCCTGCAGTTCCAGAAGCCGGCTGGTTTCCTGCAGCTGGAACTCCGCCAGAATTCGTTGCGTAATATCATCATGGGCGACGACCACATGCACCGAACAGTCCATCTCGAACCGGGTGACCCGCACACTGAACCAGCGCTGTTCGGAGGGCGAATGACAGGGGTATTCCAGGTAGAAGTACTCCTGCTGCCCGGCAATCACCGCCCTGATGCCCGAGGCGACGGCCGGGGCCTCTTCGGAGCATTCGCCTGTTGCCTCGTCGCACGATTGCAGGTAATTAATGCCCTGACCGCAGAACTGTTCCGCCAGCCCGTTTCGCGAAGCGAATTCGTTCCAGGGGGTGTTTACGGCGATGATGAATCCCTCTTCGTTCAGCACCGCGATGTGCGATCGCAGAGAGTTCAGCGTCTTCTGAAACAACTCGGCCGGGATGCTTCCTGCGATGTGGGAGTCTTTCACGGCAATTCTCCCTTCTCTCCACGGAAGATCCTTTGCGCCGGGCGGAGGCCTGATCACCCCTGCAGGCGCGAGCCGCAGATGAACGGGGCGATTGTATTCGTTTTCGGTGCAGCCTCCCAGCCCTGAAGCTGCCGGAAGAACCTGAGAT
>JAGQPV010000172.1 GCA_020426545.1 Planctomycetaceae bacterium | reverse complement strand
TTGTCTTACTGTGCATTCCATGCAGAAAGGCGATGTCATCGACATGACGGGCCATGTGCGGCAGCATCGAAGTGATGCGATGGCCGCTTTCGCCGCCGGGAGCAAACGGCCACGGACTCTTCATCAGGTTGCCGTTTTTGCCCTGAAAGGAAACGAGATTCTCTTCGCCCGGCAGAGGTTTCCCGTGGTATTTTTCCAGCGATGGCTTGTGCTCCCACAGGTCCATGGCCGAAGCGGCACCGGGGCAGAAAATCTGCAGCACACGTTTCGCTCGGGCGGGATGATGCGTCATTCCGCGTCCCGCCTGCCAGTCGGACTGTTCCGCCGACGCCTTACCGCGCAGCAGCTGCATCAGCCCGATACCGCCCAGTCCCGTGGAGACGTTTCCAAGAAAGCGACGGCGGGTCAGTTCCATGAGCTGGTTCATCTTGAATCGCTTCCTCTCTCCGCAGACTGATTGAGGCCCTGGCTTCCCGGGCCGCCAGGCGAAACATCCGCCACCCGTTCCTGTTCCGCTTCACACAGGTGTGCCCTGTGACGGAATTCCCCGGGAATGATATTTCGGCCAGTTATTAATTCTCAAAGATGTCCGGGCTCGGCCAGCGGTCCTCAAGACTCCTGATCAGCTCTTCAACCGGGGGTTTGACTCTGGGCCAGCTGTGTGGACGGATACGGACAATGCGGCCGGGGCGAAAGCCTTCCAGTGCCAGCGGGACACGGAACCGCACGCGGATGCCGCTGCTGCCGGCTGCCGGCTCTTCCTCGGATTTCTCAACGGAGATCAGTCTGCCATCCATGCCGTCATGGTCGGGCCACCAGGTCCGCAGGGTATCTTCAGCAGCGGCCATCTGGGCCCCGGTATCGGGCTTGAAGTCCGCGTACAGCGATTCGTCCATACCGCTAAACAAGGTGGCGGTGATAATGGCGGGGCCAAAGTTCTCATGCTGCACTTCATCCACGCGGGCCGGCATCCAGCGCAGCTGGATGTGACGGACGTGCCGCCCTCGCTGACGGGCCGCCGCATTGTTCATCGCGGCTTCGTCCAGCCAGAGATCGGCCACGTGAAACTGCTGATACAGATATCGCGGATGCCAGGTCAGGCCGAGTTGCACCTTTTCATCTGTCAGCTGCCTGGCACCGTCCCGGGGCCACGTGCCCTCCTCGATCAGGTCGCCCAGACCCAGCAGCTCGCGGCCACGCCAGATGCGGGTCGAGCCATCGATCGTCAGTTCATGTTCACCGCCGAGACCTTCGCCACCCTGCTCACGGTTCAGGCTGGCAACCAGCTGGCCCTTCTCACCGCTGACGATAACTTCCTTCAGCTGCCAGGCCTTGCCTTCCCGCAGACAGAGGCTGGGACCATCTTCCAGCAGGATCGCGTGGTTCTCGGGCGGCGCGGTCACGTCCTTTCGCGTCACATTCGGAACGGCCGAGGTTTTCGGATCCGGTGGAAGATAGAAGCGGCCATACAGCACCGTACCAATGGGAATATCGCGTAACGCAGCCGGCGCACCGCGATAACGGATCATGCCATAGGGCAGCATCGCGAAATGGTGCAGTCGCCCTTCGCGGAAATGCCCGTCGACGTGCAGCCGCAGACTTCCCCGGCGATTCACGTGGTCCACGAAGACAAGTTCCCCGCGACAGGACTTCGCCTCCGCTATCGGCGGGAATTCTCCCGGCTTCGGTCGGAACGGTTCATCTCCGAGCGCCACGGAGGCCAGCCCCGCGGTCACGAACAGCCAGAGGCAGACTGGCCCGGCATAATGGTGTGTCTTCATGAGATTCGTTCCGTTCTTCCAGCGCGACGGCCGGCTCAGCGATCAGCAGGACCATTGCCTGCGAGACATCAGCTTCCCAGATCCAGTTCGCTCCGGCTGTCGCCGAACGTCTCGGTCTCCACGCCCATCTTCTGAGCCATGCTCAACAGGAGGTTGCTCATATGTGCCTCCGGATTGGCCGGACGGCCGCACAGCCGGTAATGCTGACCGGGGTTGTCGAGCTGATATCCGTCGAAATGCCCCTGATTGAAGTCCAGATGGCGGCCATGCCTGACGCCGAGCCCCGTTCCACCGGCCAGCACGAGCGGCAGATTGGCGTTTCCATGACTGTGTCCATAGGCCATGCCGCTGCCAAACAGCGCCATCGTGGTATCCAGCAGCGGACGGCCGTCGAGGTCTTTCGTTTTGCTCAGCCGGGTCAGGAAATAAGCAAACTGCTCGACCGCAAACTGGTCACTCAGCGTGAGGTTTTCCATGTGACCGGGATCGCCATTGTGATGGCTCAGTTCGTGGCGGGACTGGGAAATGCCGAGTTCAGGAATCGCCAGGCCCTGGCCCTCCAGCCCGCTGCTGAATGTGACGACCCGGGTCGCATCGATCTGGAACGCCAGCACGATCAGATCATAAATCGTGCGGAAGTACTCGCCAGCCTGAGTCTGCGGCACATCGCGGCTGGTGCGTTGCCGGTCTGCGGCAGAGATCGCAGGACGCGGAACATCAAGCCAGGCATCTGCCTGCCGGGTGCGAATCTCCGTTTCGCGGACGGATGTCAGATACTGATTGAGCCGCCCCTTGTCTTCGGTGCCCATCCGGCGGGCCAGCGACCGCACTTCCTCAAGATTCGCGTCCAGCACGCTGCCCTTGCGGCGGAGCGCCCGTCGCTGGGCGGCCGTCCCGTCTTTCGGTTCTTCGAACAGGTAAGAGAAAATCTCGCTGCAGCGGCTCATGCCGGGGAGGCGGATCCCGTCGGCCGTCCACGCCAGAGATTCCCCTTTGTTGGCGATCTCCAGCGAATGAAACCGTGTGTGAGGTGAAGTGACTTCAGCCATCCGCTGATCGACGGAAATCGTATTGCGATCCGCTGGGCCGAGCTTGCCTCCCGTCAGCCAGATTTTCTGGCAGTTGTGATGCTGCCCGAGCCCACCGGGATGATGCAGTCCGCTGATCGGAGTCACCACGTTGCGGAGTTTCTCCAGCGGCTTCAGCGTGCGGGAGAACTCGTACTTCTCACCGGGCGTGGTGATCTGATAGTCGAGTGTATTCACACCATTGGGAATGTAGACGAACGCACTCCGCTTCGGTCGGTCTGCCTCGGCTGCAAATGCGGAACCCATGCATTCCAGCAGCGGCAGAGCGATAAAGCTGCCCAGCCCACGGAGTGCGTGGCGACGATCGATCAGCCAGGGTTGCGTCATCATTAATTCCTGTTTGTAAAGAATTCACTCGCTGGCGGTGGTTGCTGGCAGCCGTTCAGCGGCGCTGCATCAGGTCTGACAGGGCGACAGCCCGCACGATGTCTTTCAGCTGGTACTTCTGCTGCTTCGCTTCGCTCACAATGGCTCTGATGGCGTCGCGGTCGTCCACCGTGAGGACCCGCCGCAGACCATACGTGCAGAGATGCTCAACGAACGCTTCGAGGAAGCGATCCCGATCGTCGAGCAGCAGTTGCTTGAACTCGGCCGCGTCGGCGAACTTCCGTCCGTCGGGAAGTATCCCGCTGGGATTCACCGGCGGATCGTCGCCGGTCCCCTTCTCGACCCGCTCGTGAGTTCGCCACTGGCCGATGGCATCGAACTGATCGAATGCAAAGCCCAGCGGATCGATACTGCGATGGCAGGCGGCGCAGTTCGCGTTGGCCGCGTGCGCCGCCAGCTTCTGGCGAATGGTGGCCCGCGGGCTGTCCGGCGGATTGGGTTCAATGGGATCCACATTCGCCGGCGGCGGTGGAGGTGTCCTGCAGAAGATGGCTTCGCTGATCCACACACCGCGGTGCACCGGCCGATGCCGCGTGCCATCGGAAGTGAGCCCGAGGATGGCCCCCATGGTCAGCAGTCCGCCGCGATGATCTCCGGGACGCAGCGCCACCCGCTGAAAACCGCCGGCTGCGGATCGCAGTTGCTGGCCATCTGCGGCTGCCGTTTCGGTGCCAGGCAGCGGCAGGCCGTAGAACTCGCAGAGCCGGGGATTGGCCATCGTCCAGTCTGAACTCAGGAAGGCATCGATGGGCAGGTTTTCTCTGAAGACCTCTCCAAAATACTGCACCACTTCTTCATGCATGCTGGTTTCCAGCCACGCGTCGTACTCTGGATACAGTCTGGCGTCGGGCGGGAACATCCCCAGCCGGTGCAGCTGCAGCCACTGCCGCGGGAAGTCCTCAATAAAGCGGATGATTTTGTCGTCGCTGAGCATCCGATCGACTTCGGTCGCCAGACCGCCACCTGTCAACCGGCCTTCCCGGGCCGCTGCAGCAAGCTGCTGGTCCGGCATCGAACTCCAGAGAAAATACGAAAGCCGTGAAGCCAGTTCCCAGTCTGTCAGCCGTTCGCGAAGTTCCGTGTCGCCTTCCACGAGGTATGTGAAATGCCGCGAAGTCAGCACACCGAGCAGAGCCACCTGATACGCGGCGAAGACGTTTTCGCCGGCGGCGCGTTCCTCTTCGTAAGCTCTGAGGTAATAACTCAGCTCCGGCGGAGCGACGGGCCGACGCCAGGCACGTTCCGCGAATCGCCGCAGATAGTCGGCGATGACTGCCGGCGTTGCGTCCTCCGGCGGGAGCAGCCCCTCGCGGGTTGCCAGTTCCGCCTCACTGACAATCGGCCCTTCCCATTCAATCCAGTCCAGCAGTACGGAGGAGAAAAGCCCGTTGCCCTGCGCGTCGAACATTTTGGGAGCAGTGGGATTCAGCAGGCGGGTTTCACTGGTATGAGTGAAGACATACAGCGGACTGGCCAGCGCATTGCGATAGTGTCCGCCCTTCTGCCGGTCGATGATATCCGTCGCAATGACATTGAAATCGAGGCTGGTCGGCATTTCGAGAAACACTTCAAACTCGATAATTTCCGGTTCGTCTTCGGAAGCCAGCACATCCAGCTCGATCAGACCTTCGTTGGCTTCCTCTGTCAGCTGCTTTCCAATCCGCAGGTGCGGAATCTGCCCGCCAGTCGGTCGAATGCCACTGACCTGCATCCGCGCCCGATACAGCCCGCTTGCGTTCTGACCGGCCGCTCCGAACCAGTGCGGCCGCAATGCCTGCTGCATTCGCCCGGGGAAAATCAGGGCTCGCAGAGGCCGCCTGATCCCGAATCGATCAAGCCAGGCCTGCTGCAGTTTGCCACCACCGTAGCGGATATCGGCAGCCGACTTGCGGACTTTGACGGTCTCGACGGGCGTTGACGGGAAAGCACGGGCCAGCACTTTTTCTGCTGCCCGGTAGTATCGTTCGACGTGCGAGGGCGACAACGACAGCTGCGACCCAATGCGTTCGAAGCCGTGCCACAGGGTATCAGCATTCAGCTCGCCCGGTCTGGCGGGATCGTACCGCACGCCCAGCAGGTCGTAGACCGTGTTCTGATATTCCCTGCGACTGAGCCGGTAATGGGCCACCGGAGGCCGGGCCGCCATGCGGGCCGCCCGACCAGCACGGATGTGTGCATCCAGCTGCCCGACAGCCGCCGCGATTTCGTCTTCCGTCGGTTGAGGTTCGTCTTCCGGAGGCATCTCACCGGCGTTGATCCGCTCGACAATTTCGGCCCAGAGGTGCGAGTCGCCTCCCGACTGGAAATCCCGCGAGAGCTGATCGATCCGCAGGTCGCGTTCCACCTTCTGTGGCCCGTGACATCGCAGGCAGTGCTTCGTCAGAAAAGCCTCGAACGGTTCCGCCGCCGATCCGGGCTGTGCTCCGAACGCGCAGAGCATTATCAGACCAATGAGCGCCAGCCTGAGGGCCGGAACCGCGGAAAACCAGCCGGCCAGTTGCGTCTGGAATCCAGTCGCCGCGAGTCTTCCCGCTGAACGGGCCGTGGCTGAAAACCGCCGGACGTTAACGGACATGGATCATCTCACTTGTATTCAGGAGAACGCGGCAGAGGGCGGCGAGACCGTGGCGATCGACCAGTTGCCGGCACGTTTCCAGTTCTTCATCGGTTGCGGGTCGTGAATAGCAGAGCCGGCAGGCCAGATCGATCTGAGCGGCCACATCATTACCGGCGTCTTCCTTCAACCGCCCGGCCAGTGCCCGGGCCATATCGAGTGTGAAACTGTGATTCAGCATCGTCAGTGCCTGAAGCGGCGTTGTCGTTTCGGCCCGTCTGGGGGCGGAAAACGTGCAGTCCGGCTGATCGAACTCAGTCATCAGATCGACGACCGAAGCCCGGGCGTTCTGGTGGTACACTGCACGCCGCCAGGTTTCCGGCCCATGCCTGTCGAGCGGCAAATAGGTGCAGACATTGTCCTGCAGAAGTCGATACAGACGGAAGCCAGGACCGCCCGGTTTCCTGTCGAGCTGACCGGCGACCATCAGCAGCGTGTCGCGCACCTCCTCCGCGGAGAGCCGTCGCGGGGGAAACCGCCACAGCAGCCGTGAATCGCCATCCACGCCTGCGGCCTGTTCCCGATAAGCGGAAGACTGGCGGTACGTCTCCGACAGCATGATCAGCCGATGCATGGCCTTGATGCGCCAGCCGTTCTCCCGGAGCTTCAACGCCAGAAAATCCAGCAGCTGCGGATGCGACGGACGACCACCCATGTAGCCGAAATCGCTGGGTGTCTCGACGATACCGGTGCCGAAGTGGTAATGCCACAACCGATTGGCCAGCACCCGCGGCGTGAGTGGATTGTCCTCATGCACCAGCCAGTCGGCGAACGCGAGCCGCCGTTCGGCCTCTGGAGCATCGGGCGTGAGACGATATGCCAGCCCGCCCCCCGTACTGCGGTTCAGGACATTCAGGCTGGCCGGGACAACCTCATCTCCTTTTTTCTGTGGATTGCCACCGATGAACACGTGGAACGGCCCCGCTGCGTCGGCATTCACCCGGCGACCGATCCAGACAGACGGCAAATCGGGAACCTGCGCAATCTCCCGATTCACAACGGCCAGCTGCTGAGCCAGCATCTGGCCGCGGGCTCGGTCTTCAGCGGTTGTTTCCAGCTGCAGCAGTCGATGGTTCAGGAATGCCGCGCGCGGTATCGGCCTGCGGTCGCCACTGCTGGCCACCACCTGCCATTGCTGTCCGTCGACTGAGGATTCGATGCGGTACTCGGCCACGAATGTGAACTTGCGATGCTCGGGCGTTGTTTCATGGCGGGCGCTGGAGAAAACCACCCGGTCGATCTTCGCTGGCTGGGCCAGTTCAATCGTCAGGCTGTTGCCGGTTGAGAGGAACCGGGCCCCGGTCTTACCGTCGATGGCCAGTTGAGGGCCGTAGGCCCCGGGGAAATCCTCAATCGATCGGGCCTGGCCGCTCGCCCGCGCCCCGCGGGTGGCCAGCGCAACATTCACCGGACTGTCGCCGGTGGACCACACCTCAAACTCGTCGATCCCGAACCCGGTCGCGGAGTTCGGGTTGCCGTCCTGAGCCTCACAAACCAGCCGCACAAACTTCGCCGTGACCGGCTCGAAGCGGTCTTCGGTTCCGGTGCGATCAACCGGGTCACGGGTCCAACCCGCCTCGTATTCAGCCAGCTTCTCTCGAGCCCGGCTGAGAATGGAGGCTTTGTGGGCCGCCAGCGACTTTTCAATATCAGCTTTCCGATGGTTCAGCGGCTGCAGTTTCGCGGCCTGCTGCTGGTACTCCTCCGGGGTGGCCAGCGGAACCGAGCCATGGCGAACTGCGGAGAAGGTCGCGTACAGACCGTAGTAATCTTCCTGCGTGACGGGATCAAACTTGTGGTCGTGACACCTGGAGCATCCCAGCGTTATCCCCAGGAAGGCTTCGCTGGTGGCGCGAATGATTTCGTCCAGGGTGTTGGCGCGAATCTGGGCGGCCTGGGCGGCATCCTGATTTCCCACGTCGTCATATGGCCCCGCGACGAGGAACGCCGCCCCCACAGCCACAGCGGGATTGTCGCCATCAATCACGTCACCGGCGATGTGTTCGCGAATGAACTGGTCGAACGGTTTATCTTCGTTGATCGAGCGGATGACATAATCGCGGAACGGCCAGATATCGTTCACGATCACGTTGCGCTCGTAACCGATACTTTCGCCGAAGCGGACCACGTCCAGCCAGTGCCGGCCCCATCTCTCACCATAATGCGGCGAAGCCAGCAGACGGTCGATCAGTTTTTCATAAGCCTGCGGATCGGGATCATTAACAAAGGCTTCCACTTCCGCCGGAGTGGGTGGCAGCCCGAGCAGATCATAGGTGGCACGCCGAATCAGCGTGCGGCGATCCGCCGGTGGATTCAGCTGGAGCTGCTGTTCCGCGAGTTTCGCCCGGATCAATTCATCGATGGTGGCGGCAGGTGCGTTCAGTGGCTGATACGCCCACCACGAAGCATCCGCCTTTGATTTCTCTTTGACCGTATAGTCGGCGGGCCACTTTGCCCCCTGCCGGATCCACTGCCGCAGCAGGTTGACTTCGGCAGCTGCCAGCGGTTTCGCTTCCTGCGGCATGGCCGGTGGTTTGCCATCCTGTGATGTCACCAGCTCGATCAGATAGCTGCCAGCGGGATCTCCGGGGACGACGTATTCGTTTTTCTTCAGATCGCCGAATGTCGCCAGCGAGAGCTCGCCCCGGGTGTTCCCCGGCGAATGACAGCGAATGCAGTGCAGCTCCAGAATCGGAGCGATCTGCCTGATAAAATCCACCGGCTCATCGGCCGCCGCCATCGGGCAACAGAGGGCCATGAACCCGAGACAGCCCGTGTAGATTAACGGAGCAGCCCAACGGAAACGCCGGTGTGGAATGACGGCGGCGAGTCTCATGATCATCTTCCCTCCAGACGGCGTGCGACGGGCACAGCCCGATCGGCAGGATCCTGCGTTTCCGCGCAAATCTGTGGGAAACGCGATTGCAACGGCTGGTCAGTGACCGCGAATGTTTATCTGCCACTCACTCCGGGACCGTGGCCGGGCGTCGTTGTGCCATGTGGACACAGCCATAACAGGAAAGCCGCAGGCGGGAACTGCTCCACTGCGGCCCGTTCCATGGGTTAATCAAGTCGGCTTCAGCGGTCTGCGGCGCCGTGGATTTCTCCATTCCCGCATGCTGCGGCCGGCGAATGATTCCGATGAGGAATGGAACTGTCTGGCTCTTTGCTCCCTGCACCACTACTTCAGACGGATCTTCGTCAGGAAGATGTCATTGCTGCCGAGGTTGTCGAGCTGGTGTTTACCAAACGTGGCCGGGCCGTGGCAGGCACCTGACAGGTACAGATTTCCCCGGCCGTCCGAAACAATGGAGTAGGCGTGGTCGGTTCTCACTCCGCCGCACTGCTGGAACCACTGCAGATGACCATCGCCGTTGAGCTTCACGATGTGAATGTCCGAGCCTGCGGTCTGGCTCTCCTGCAGCGTTTCCTCGAATGCAACTTCGCCAGTGAATGACCCAGTCGTGTAGCAGTTCCCCTGGCCATCGGTGGTGATTCCCAGACCGTAGTCGATGCCCTCGCCGCCAGCCGTCCTGGTCCAGAGTCGTTTGCCGCTGGCATCGAAACGGGTCAACAGAATGTCGTACCGGCCGGCGCTGGAGACCGTGCGATCCGCCAGTTTCAGTTTCCCCTGAAACATGCCCGAGGCCCAGATGTTGCCCTGCGAGTCCGCTGAGATTCCGTGAATCATCGCGCTGTCGCTGCCGTGTCCGGAATGCAGCCAGACCAGGCTGCCGGCCGAGTCGAACCTGGCCACCACCAGGTCTCTGCTCCCCGCCGTGCCGAGCGGTTCGCCCGCCAGCGTGGATACGCCCGAGGCATAACCGCCGAGGCAGCAGTTGCCCTGCCCGTCGGCCGTCATTGCGTGACCGGAACTGCTGCCCTCGCCGGCAGCCGCATGGTGCCAGCGAACTTTCCCATCGGCATCGAGCCCCAGACAGACCAGATGGGCCGGCCCCGCGTGCCCCACGGGTTGCCCGTTGTAGTTGCCCTGGCCGGTAATGGCTGCGGCGACAAAGACGTGGCCCAGGCGGTCTGCGGCGATGCCATGACCATAGTCGTAACCTGCTCCGCCGCCAGATTGAATCCAGACCAGTTCGCCCTGCGGATTGTATTTCGCCACGAAGAGATCGTAGTCGCCGCCGTTCTTAACCGTGACGTCACTGAATGCAGCCGTCGGACTCTGGAAGTGCCCGGTCACGTACGCGTTCCCGAGCTGATCGCAGGCCACGGCGTAGCCTCGGTCGATCAACTCTCCCCCACCGGTGCTGACCCACAGGAA
>JAGQPV010000171.1 GCA_020426545.1 Planctomycetaceae bacterium | reverse complement strand
TGTGGTGAGCGTGGAGCAGCAGGCGAGCCACCGCATCTCCCAGCTGGAGCACCGGTTTCAGACGCTCTTTCAGTCCAGCCCGGCGTCCCTGTCGCTGCAGACCTGGCCGGAAGGTCGGTTTCTAAAAGTGAACACGGCTTTCACAGTGGCTGTCGGCCTGCCATCGGTTGAAATTCTCGGCAAGACCTCGGCTGAGCTCGGGCTGTATCTGGAGATGAGCGATCGAGAGAAGATTTTTGAGAAACTGCAGAAGGACGGAGTGGTCGAAAACTGTGAGGTTCATTTCCGCCGACGAAATGGCGGCGAAGCCTGGTCGATGGCCACGGTCCAGTTGACCGATTGCGACGGCGAGCGATGCCTGCTGAGTGCAGCGGTCGATATCACGGATTTGAAGCTGGCCCAGCAGGAAGAGCAGCGATTGCGGGAGCAGCTGCTCCAGCAGGAGGCCGAGGCCCGGAAACAGGCGGAACAGTTCCGCCAGCAGTCTGATGCCCGCTGGGCCAGTCTGACCGAGTCCTCTCCGGAATTTATTCTGGTGGTGAACCGGGAGCGACGGATCGAGTGGATCAACCGGACGCAGCCTGACCTGACGCGGGAGCAGGTCATTGGGCAGCCGGTAATCAATTTCATCCCGCGGAATGCTCAGGCCGAGCCGGAAGACGTGATCGAACACGTGTTCCGCACGGGCCAGCCGCATACCCATGAAGTTCAGGCCCGTGGTGAGGGGGGCAGAATTTGCTGGTTTCTCAGCCGGGTCGGTCCCATTTTCGACGAAGGCGAAGTGACCGGTCTGATCGTCATTGCCAGCGATATCACGGAGCAGAAGGAAGCGGAGGAACGGGACCGATTCCTGCGCGAGCAGCTGGCGCGAATGAACCGGGTTTACCTGGAAACCGCGGCCAGCGCCATGATCGTCCATGAGGTGAGCAATCGGCTGGCCGGTCTGCGGAACAGAACTTCCACCTGCCTGAATCATGCGGATCGGAACGCAAAAGATGTTCCGGAAAATGTGCTGAAGGGTATTCGTAAGATGCGGGAGGACTTTCAGGGGCTGACGGAGTTCCTGAATCATCAGCGGAAATTCCTCGAGCAGGGCGCTCTGACTTTCGCCGACGTATCGACCGAAGTGCTGATGAACGATGCCGCCCGGTTCGTTGGAGAGCAGGCGCTGGATGCCAGAGCCGCGGTGATCGTGCATCCCCCTGACACGGCGAAGGAGATTGTCTGCGACGCGATTCAGATACAGCAGGTGCTGATGAACCTGCTGCTGAATGCGATTTCCGCCATGAAGAAACTTCCGGAAGGTCAGCAGCGGCAGGTTGAACTCTCGGTCGAGCCGGCTGGCGAGGGGCTGCTGTCTTTCCGGGTCAGCGATACCGGCCCGGGATGGCCGCCCGGGTTTGATCTGAATCAGAAGATGCTTCGGAAGAGTACAACCGATGGCGGTCTGGGGCTGGGTCTGGAGATCAGCCGCATGATCGTCGAGGCGCATAAGGGGCGAATGGAAGCGATACCCGCCACGAGTGGTGGTGCCACCGTTCAGGTGATTCTCCCCGTTTCCCAGGAAAGAGGTTCTCTTGATGATGACTGAAATTGCTCCGGCGGTCTGCCAGTCGGAACATGATGATCGTCGTGTGGTCTACCTCGTCGACAACGACGAAGGATTTCGCGAATCGATGGTCGACCTGCTCAAGAGCGTGGAGCTGGATGTCATCGACTTCGCCAGCCCGCTCGATTTTCTTGAGGAGTTTGAACCGGAGCGGGCCGGCTGCATCATGCTCGATATCCGCATGCCGGAAATGAGCGGACTCGATCTGCATACGAGGCTGCACGAGCGGGATGTGCGGACGCCGGTCATTATCATCACCGGTTATGGTGAAGTCAGTACGGCGGTGCAGGCTCTGAAGAGCGGCGCGGTCGAATATATTGAGAAGTCCGACAGCGAACACAAACTGCTCGACCGGGTTCAGGCGGCCATGCGGGCCGATGCCGAGCGCCGGGTGCTGGAGTCAGCCCTGAAGGAAACGCTCATCCGCTATAAGCAGCTGACCCCGCGCGAACGGGAAATTCTGGCCCAGGTGGCAACCGGCCGGAGCAGTCGCGAAATAGCCGATTATCTTAAAGAGCTGAAGCAGAAGACCGTTGAAGCTCATCGCGCGCGGATCATGCGGAAGATGGAAGCCCCCAACGTGGCCGGCCTCGTCCGTATGTATCTGCAGCTTCGCGAGAATGGTCTGGTCGATGATCCTCTGGGAGATATTCATACTCAGAGTCACGAGGAAGATGGTCAGTCCAGTGGCGACGGCCTGTCTGCCGGCGACGGCACGGCCGATCAGGATTGACGCTCTGAATCTGTACCACGGAATGAGTTGCCTGTTTCCCGGCATGCGGCCCCGGTGAATTTCACCTCGAGCGACGGCCTGCCTGAAACCGGCCCCCGGCTGGTGGGAGTGGCGGTACTCCCGACAGCCCTTTCCCGAATCAACACTCAGTTGAGACGGTACGTCTCCCGCGGGTGATCACACGGCGTGCCACGGGTCACGTGCATGCAGCCTGCGGCAGGCTCCATGATGATGGAAAACACTGTCTGCCAGAAACCCGTGTCGGCATCCTCTGAGGTATGGCGGCAGATGGAGCGTGGCTGATCCTGATGATCGGCCAGGGCCAGCTCCATCGCCTGCCGATCCAGCGCTGTTGCCCCTGCCAGCAGCGAATCAGCCCGGGCTTTGCGACTGTGGGACTGAATCAGTTCCGGAAACTGCTCGTTGATTTGTCGCAGCTTCTGGTGCTCACAGTGGTTGGTATGAGTCAGCAGTCCGCCGGGCTGCGGGTACAGCACTTCCACGGACTCCAGGGTGATTTCCAGGTCAGCCGGACCTTCAGGCGACGCCAGCATGATGTTGGCGGGAATGGCCCGCTCGGCGTGGGTCACGGCTGCCACTGCTTCCTGCAGACTGCGGGACTCCAGAATTCTGCGGACGGTGAAGTAGTGCGGCACCCCTTCGACTCGTGAAGGAGCAGGCAGCGTATTCAGGCAGACTCCCATACCTGCTTC
The DNA here is from genome assembly GCA_020426545.1 of Planctomycetaceae bacterium. Classification (GTDB taxonomy): domain Bacteria; phylum Planctomycetota; class Planctomycetia; order Planctomycetales; family Planctomycetaceae; genus JAGQPV01. The sequence goes on along the minus strand of JAGQPV010000171.1, from coordinate 7,122 downwards.
GCTGTAGCCGATGTAGGCAATCAGCCCGGCCTGGGTCACACACTGAAAGGCCGGTTTGTCGGCCGGTCGCCGGGTCAGCACAATCGTAAACGGGTCGAGCGCCGGGTCGGCATCCCAGTTCTGGCCCAGCAGCAGAGTGCCGGTCTGTTCCCGCGGTCCGGTGCCGGCGACAGCGATCGATGTGCAGGCACCCTGCTCTTCGCTCCGCAGCTGGTTCCGCACCTGCAGCAGCATCAGGTCATCCAGCGAGACTCTGGCCGCTTCCGCGGTTCCGGCCAGTTCCTCTACCAGATCCGGGCTGTACTGTTCCGCATACGCCTGCGAACGGCGGGCCACTTCAATCGCCCTCTCCCGGCTGATGCGGCACGACAGGTTGACCCGTTCCAGTGCAACACTGCAGAAGCCGCGAACCTCTTCACCGGCTGCTTCGCCAATCTGGCGGCCCAGTTCACGCGGGGTGCCGGAAACATCGATTTCGCGATAGCGGGACGGAGAAAACTGAGGGCTGGCTGGCATGGCTGGCTGTTCAATGCGGAGTACGGGTGGCAGTCAGGACTCTGCCATTCTGCCCCGGACCTGCCCGCCGGTCCAGTGGGCCGGTCGAGATGTACCGGGTGAGATGTACCGGTCGAACTTATCCGCCGGCCGGCCAGCCTGGCAGCCGGGCCGTCAGTCTTTGCGAACGGCCTGCACCCGGGGCCGCGATACCCGCGGGGAAGCACCCTTCGGGCAACCGGCGAAGCTGGACAGCAGTTTCACTGGCGGTACGATAAGACTTCTGACCACACTGGATCCCTGTCCGCACGTGGTACAGCAGCCTGCTGTTCCGGTTGGTCTGCTCCCGGCGATCATCTGCTGGAATCCCGCTTCCAGTGCCGGTTGCCGGCTTCCTGTCGCCGTACTCTCCAGGATGCCCGTCTGATGCGCTCAACCCCGATCAAGTATTCCAGGACTCCTTCGACTTCTCTGTCTGGTGCAGCGGCTCCCCGCAGCAGCACGCCGGTGCGGGGCCGCAGTCGCCCGCAGTCCCAATGCTGGCGAAAGACTTCGCTTCGTTTTCTGCCGCTGGTGCTGGCCTGCTGCTGCCTGCTGGCCGCTGGCTGTGGCGGGAAAACCGAAGACGGTACAACAGCCGGCAGCCCCGGAGCGACGGGTGACGGCCCGGCAAAGTACACCTTTGCCGTCATTCCCAAGGGGACGACGCACGAATTCTGGAAGTCGGTGCATGCCGGCGCCGTGAATGCGGCCATGGAGATCGGCGGGGTCGAGATTCTGTGGAAAGGCCCGCTGCTGGAGAACGACCGCGAAGGCCAGATCAACGTGGTGCAGGATTTTATCACCAGGCAGGTGAACGGCATCATCCTGGCTCCGCTCGATTCGCAGGCCCTGGTGGACTACGTGGCCGAAGCCGGCGATGCGAATATTCCCGTGGTCATTTTCGACAGTGGCCTCGAAGGCCCGCCGGAAAATTTCGTGTCCTATGTGGCCACTGAAAACTACAACGGCGGCGCGCTGGCGGCCCGTCGCATGGGGGAGAAACTCGGCGGCAAAGGCGACGTGGTGCTGCTGCGTTACAACCCGGGCAGTGAGAGCACCGGCCAGCGGGAGGCCGGCTTCCTCGAAACGCTGCAGAAAGAATTTCCCGAGGTCAACATCCTCTCTTCCGATGAATACGCCGGCACGACTCCCGAATCGTCTCTCGATAAAGCCACGCAGGTGCTCAACCGGCATCGTGAGGAAATTGACGGCATCTTTGCGGTCTGCGAACCCAACGCCACCGGCGTACTGCAGGCTCTGCGGGAGAATGAGCTGGCCGGCAAAGTGGTCTTCGTCGCCTTCGACCCGAATACCGATTTGACCAGCGGAATGGAACAGGGCCATGTGCACGGTATTGTGCTGCAGGACCCGGTGGCCATGGGTTACGAAGCCGTGTATGCCCTGCACCGGCACCTGCAGGGAGAAGAAGTCAAACGGCGGATTCCCACCGGAGAATACGTTGCCACGCCCGAAAACATGAACACGCCCGAGATGCAGCAGCTGCTGCATCCCGAGCAGTTTCAGAAGTGACAGCACCCGACATGACCAGCCCTTCACCGGCGGCGAAGACATCGGCAGGCGGGCAGCCTGCGACCGGGCAGGAACCCGCTGCGCTGCTGGACATGTACCGCATTACCAAACGGTTCGGGGCGACAGTGGCGCTGGATGAGGTGTCGCTGCAGGTGGATGAAGGTTCGGTCCTGGCGCTGATTGGTGAAAACGGTGCCGGCAAGAGCACATTGATGAAAGTGCTCAGCGGTGCCCACCAGCCCGACAGTGGCTCCATGCGGCTGGATGGCCAGCCCTATGCGCCGGCGGGGCCTCATGAAGCCCGCCTGGCCGGCGCCGGTATGATTTATCAGGAGCTGAACCTCGCTCCCGATCTGAGCGTGGAAGACAACATCATGCTGGGCCAGGAGCAGTCCCGGTGGGGGCTGCTCAGCCGTCGTGCGCAGCGGCAGGCTGTGACGGCGGCCCTCGATCAGCTGGGCCACCGCGATCTGCGTCCTGCGGCCATTGTGCGGACGTTGCCGGTGGGGCTGCAGCAGCTGGTGGAAATCGCCCGCTCGCTGGTGAATCAGGCCCGGGTGCTGGTGTTCGATGAGCCGACCAGCTCGCTCACCCGGCACGATACGCTGCATCTGTTTGAAGTCATTCGCCGCCTGCGGGACCAGGGGCTGGGTATTATCTATATCAGCCATTACCTCGAAGAAATTCGAGAGGTCTGCGACCGGTACGCCGTTCTGCGGGATGGCCGCTCGGTGGGCAGCGGGTCGTTGAGCGGGGTATCAGAAGAGCAGCTGGTCTCGCTGATGGTCGGCCGCAGCATCGACGAGCTGTTCCCTCAGGTGCCGCATGAACCGGGCGAGGTACTGCTCAGGGTCAGCAGTCTCACCCGCCGGCCACTTCCGACGGATGTTTCGTTTGAAGTGCGGCGGGGAGAGATTTTCGGCATTGCCGGCCTGGTGGGCGCGGGGCGGACGGAACTGCTGCGGGCACTGTTTGGGCTCGATGCCGTCGAGCGGGGAACGGTCGAGGTTGCGGGCCAGCCGACTGCAGCCAGTCCGGCGGCCCGCATTCGGGCGGGGCTGGGCTTCGTCTCTGAAGACCGTAAAAGCGAGGGTCTGGCGCTCACCCGCTCCATTGCCGATAACCTGACCCTCAGCCGTCTTTCGGCCTGCAGCCGGCTGGGTTTTCTCAGTCTGAATCGCCAGCGACAGGCCGTTGACCACTGGATGCAGCGGATGCAGGTCCGCGCGGCGGGTCAGTCTCAGCCGGTGGGAGAACTCTCCGGCGGAAATCAGCAGAAGGTGGCGATTGCCCGCGTGCTGTACCAGCACGCGAGTATTCTGCTGCTCGATGAACCGACCCGCGGAATCGATGTGGGCACCAAAGCCGAGATTTACCGTCTGATGGGCGAACTGGCCCGCGACGGGCATGCGGTGATTTTTGTCAGTTCCTATCTGACCGAACTGCTGGCCGTGTGCGACCGCATCGCCGTCATGTCCCGCGGTCGCCTGCGGGCCGTGCGGAATGCCGCCGACTGGACCAGCGAAGACATCATGAGTATTGCGGTTGCGGGCGATGAAGGAACTGCAGACGAAGGAACAAACGCCGGGCCGCCTCCCGCTTCGCCAGCCCCCACAGGACATCCATGACCGATTCGCCCGCCCCTTCTTCGCCGAAACAGCAGCCCGCACCTTCCGTCCCGGCTCGCGGGCCGGCTGAGGGCGGTCCCCGCCGTCACTGGTCGCTGCTGGGCAGCGTGGTGGGGCCGTTTCTGGCATTGATTGCTGTCGTTGGTCTGTTCGGCGCGGCCGATTCCATGCAGGGAGAGGGCGGGACATTCCTGACCGTCCGCAATCTGCAGGCCCTTTCCGTGCAGACAGCCCCTGTCGCCGTGGCTGCCCTCGGCATGACGGTCATCATTATCGCCGGTGGCATCGATCTGTCGGCCGGAACCGCCATGGCCCTGTGCGCCACCGTACTGGCCTGGTCCCTCAAGGAAGATGTGGCCCTCGTCATTCGCACGGGCGGGAATGTGCAGTCGGCAGCGGTCGATGTCAAAGAGGCGGAGGACCGACTCACCGAAATTGACCGCAACCTGTCAGCCGCCGACCGGCAGCTTGAGTCATCCGGGTTGCCGGCACCCCGCCGGGAACGACTGCAGAACCGGCGGACGTCTCTGCAGAAGGAACAGCAGGAACTCCAGACGGCGCTGCCTGTTCTGCAGCAGCGGCTGAGCAGCATGGAGCAGCAGTCCGCAACGTGGACCCGGTTCACACCGGCGGTGGCTGTGGTGCTGGCTGTCGCGACTGGCTGCCTCTGCGGCCTGCTGAACGGAGTCATCATCAGCGCGCTGCAGGTCGTTCCGTTCATTGTCACCCTCGGCACCATGACGTTCTATCTGGGCCTCGCCAAGATGCTGGCCGAGGAAACCACGGTTCGGCCCGACCGGGCGACTCAGGTGCCCGACTGGCTGACGGACTTTCTCTCCATTCGCAGTCACGCCCAGATCGGCGGTTTTCCGCTGGGAGTCTGGCTGGCCATTCTGCTGGCCCTGCTGCTGGCTGTGGTGCTGCGGTATTCGGTTTTCAGCCGCCATGTGTTCGCCCTCGGTTCCAGCGAGGCCACTGCCCGGCTGTGTGGCATCAATGTGGCCCGCAACAAGGCGGCCGTGTATGCCCTGGGCGGGCTGTTTATCGGCATTGGCGGGCTGTACCAGTTCGCCCGGCTGTCTGTCGGCGAACCCACCGCCGGCATTGGCCTCGAACTGCGGGTGATTGCCGCCGTGGTGATCGGCGGTGGCAGTCTCAGCGGGGGGCGGGGTTCCGTTCCAGGCACACTGGCCGGGGCCGCGGTAATGGCGGTGATTGCCAGCGGCTGCACGCAGCTGGGCCTGCGGAACCCGGTGCAGGACATCGTGCTGGGAGACATCATTGTGGCGGCCGTGACGGTAGACCAGATTCGCCAGCGGCGGCTGGCCGCCGGCTGAGGGGATTTTTCCGACCACCGGAATCCCGTTGATCCCATGGTCTGCTTTGTGCGTTACCTCTAGGAAATGAAATTCCGGAGGGGCCATGAATCGGGATCTGTTGCCGGTGCCAGATGTGCGAATCCGGCTGGTGGTCGTCGCCGTGCTGTGGGCACTGGCTCTGTTCCTGCAGGCCGGCTGGCTGGAGAAACTGGTTCTCATGCTGGTTGTGCTGGTCCTGGTGGGCTCCTGGCGGCAGTTTCGTGTCAGCCCGAAGTCAATCAAGCACCGCTGGACGGTGTGCTTTGCCGGCCTGCCGCACCGCCGTTGGAGTCTCCGGCGGTTCACCCGGGTGGAGGTCTGCTACGAGGAAGCCACCACGACGATGGATCTGGTGCTGTTCGGCTGGATGGGGTTTCTGTACGGCTGGATCGTCAGCCTCTGCCTGCCATGGATTGGCGGGACCTATCAGATCTGGCTGAATGACGACCACGACAACCAGCGGGTGCTGGCCTGGCAGGGAAACTCGCAGGAGCAGTTCGAACGGAACATCGAGATTCTGCAGGTGACAACCGGCCTGCCGCTCAGCATGCGGTGACGGCAGGAGCATGCGGCGAACGCAGCGGAGCCCGTCTGCAGCACTCGTAGGCGCGTTCTTCAGAATTCCAGCACGGCACCGTCTTCGGGCAGTTCCACAGCAGGGAAGATGCTGCGGATGCCGGCCAGTCCCACGGGGTCGTCGTCCGTGCGCCGGGGGTCGGTGTGGACCAGTGCCAGACGGCCCGCCTGACAGCTGCGGGCGGTCTCTGCGACGGGACTGGAGTTGCTATGACCGGTCCGGGTGGCCCAGTCGGCCAGCTCATCGGGGAAATAGCACTCGTGAATCAGCAGATCCACGCCCTGAATGAATTCCCCGTAAGGCGGGCTGGAACTGGCGGTGGTATCCGTCACCAGAGCCAGCGAGCGATCGGGCCAGTCGATGCGATACGCCAGCGAGCCGCCGGGATGCTCCAGCGGGTAATATGTCAGCTGGCTGCCATCCGGCAGGCGGACGGCCCCGTCGAGGGGCTGCCAGATGAAATCCGGTGGAACGGGGAACAGCGCTTCGTCGTACAGATGCTCCTGCACTGCCTGCAGCACCTGCGGCAGGCCGTGCACGGTGATGCTGTCGAGGTCACCTCCCAGCGTCAGCGGCAGCAGGAACGTCAGCCCGGCGATGTGGTCCAGGTGCGCATGGGTGAGAAAGATCTGCAGGTGGCGTGTGGTCACCCGGCCCGACTGCACCGCTTCGTTCAGCCGGAAGGCCGCCGTACCCGCGTCGAACATCACACCGGTTTCCGGCAGCAGGAGGCACAGGGTGTGCCGCCGCTCACTGGGGTGGTAGCCACCTGTGCCGAGAAACTCGATCTGCATGGCCGTCTTTACCCTGGTGACACTTCCAACCTGCAGGTGGGGGTGACTGCACCACGAATCGGGAAGAAACCGTTCCGCGATTCGTGGTCTGTGCGGTTCACCCCCTGCTCCGGAAGCGTGAACTCAGCCCGGGGTGGGGCTGGCGGGGTTCAGGAATCCAGAGTCCGTTCGCGAATCCAGTCGGTGTGGAAGGTTTCTTCCACGGGCTTGTCCAGCCGCTGGTACGTGTGGGCCCCGAAGTAGTCCCGCTGGGCCTGCAGCAGGTTGGCCGGCAGACGTGCCTGACGGTAACCGTCGTAGTAGCTCAATGCGGCCGCGAAGCCCGGGACAGGCAGTCCCAGCTGCACCGCGGTGGAAACCACCCGTCGCCAGCTGGGCTGAGCCTGGTTGATGGCCGAGCTGAAGAAGTCGTCGAGCAGCAGGTTTTCCAGCTCGGGCTGCTTCTCGAAGGCGGCTTTGATATCGCCCAGGAAGCGGGAGCGGATAATACACCCGCCGCGCCACAGCATGGCGATGTCGCCATTGTTCAGCTTCCAGCCGAACTCTTTCGCCGCGGCATCCAGCTGAACGAAGCCCTGGGCGTAGCTGCACAGCTTGGAGGCATACAGGGCCTGCCGCACATCGCTGATGAAGTTCTCGCGGTCGCCCTTGAATTCACCATCCGGGCCGGAAAGGACGTTAGCCGCCCGCACGCGGGC
>JAGQPV010000170.1 GCA_020426545.1 Planctomycetaceae bacterium | reverse complement strand
GCCATGAAGTCGTGCGGGCTGCCAAACCGGCTGGTGGGAGCGAAGTAACCCGTCACCTGGTAACCCCAGGATCCGTCGAACGGAAACTCCGTCACCGGCATCAGCTGCAGGTGCGTGTAACCCAGCTGGCAGGCGTACTCAATCAGCTGCTCGCCCAGTTCCTGCCAGCTGAAATACGTTCGCCCGTCGTCGGGACGTCGCCAGGAAGCCGGGTGCACTTCGTAAATGGAAACCGGTTCCTGGAACAGGTTGGCCGCTGCCCGCCGGGCCAGCCAGTCAGCATCCTGCCAGGCATAGCCTTCCTGCGAAGGCACAATCGAGGCCGTACGCGGCGGTAGTTCCGCCTGCAGGGCGTACGGATCTGCCTTGTACAGCAGGCGACCATCATGCGTGCGAATCGCATACTTGTAGGCATCGCCGGCACACATGCCCGGCACAAAGCCCGACCAGATCCCCGCATCGCTGCCCCACAGCAGGTCGGTTCCGGCAGTCCAGCCGTTCCCGTTGGAAATCACCGAGACTTCGCGGGCATTGGGGGCCCACACGGCGAACCGCACACCGGTGGTTCCCTCGTGGTTTTCGGGATGCGCGCCCAGCGTGCGCCAGCGGGTCGCGGGTGTGCTGTCCCGTGGCTCATGTGCCGGAGGTGCTGTTCCCGGCCGGGAGGCTGCCGGAATGGTCTCCACCGGTGCCGCAGCCTGCAGCGGCTGGCGAACCAGTTCCGGGTGCAGCTGCTGTCCGCCAGGATGATGCAGTGATCCTGGTGTCGTCAGAGAGCTGCCACGAGGCGAAACCTGAGCCGACGAACGGGCACCGGCCCGCCGCGTGAAATGAGTCGCATCCATGCTGCATCCTGTCCTGTAGCCTGAGCCGAAAGCCGGGCGGGCGCGCACCCTCTACCGGCGACCGGAGCGGGCCGCCTGCAATACTGCCTAGCTTCGGCAGGAACAGCGACCGGCTTGAGGAAGAGTGCGGCCTGCGGGGAAGCCCCCGCCTGAACCGGCGGGCATCGTTCCACCGGGGGGAGATGCAGAATGTGCGTCAGCGAACCTGGAACCGCCAACCGGCATTCGCTGCCGGTTCATCTGGCCGACGGCGAGCTGTCGACATCCAGCGAGACCAGCGGAAGCGAACGGCCTGTCACGGAGTCACTCGCCTGCTGATTCGAGGGACAGCTGCCGCAGCCACCACTGCCACAGGCACCACTGGAAGACTGGCCGGCCAACAGCCGGCGAACCCGCAGTACCACACTGTGCGCAGCCGCTCCCACCAGCACCAGGGTAATCAGCATCTGCCAGTCGAATGCCTGAGGCATGACCTGCTCCCGCGCGGAGGTAGTGAGCTGTGCAATTCAAACGGCAGCATCGACCGGAATTCCGAACCACCGGTGAGGCCGCTTTCGCTCTTCCAAATGTACGCAGCCGGATGACACGGACAACCCCCGTTTCTCCGAACCCGCTACACGAACTGCATGCCGATCTGATACGTCACCAGCGCGCCCAGCCAGGCCAGGCCCGTCATATACACGAACGTGAAGACCGGCCACAGCCACGAATTCGACTCGCGGCGAATCACCATCAACGTGGCGGCACACTGGGCGCACAGGGCGAAAAACACCATCACCGAGAGACACACCGGCATCGTGTAAACCGGCGTTCCATCGGCCCGGGTCGACGATTTCATCGCCGAGCGGAGCCCTTCGTTCTCTTCGTCCACATCGCCGCCCAGGCTGTAAATCGTGCCCAGCGTGGCCACAATCACCTCCCGCGCGGGGAACGAAGCGATGGCTCCCACCCCGATCCGCCAGTCCCAGCCCAGCGGCCGCACCACCGGCTCAATCGCGTGGCCGGCCCGGCCCAGCAGGCTGGTTTCCAGCAGGCTCGCACTCACATGATGCTCGCGTTCGGCCAGCTCCTCCAGCTCGGCGGCCGCGGCTTCGTCTTCTTCAGCCTGCGGCTCGAGGGCTTCCATCCGGGCCTGCAGTTCGTGGTGTTCGGTATGGTCGCCGGGGAAATACCCCGCAGCCCACACCAGCACCGAGGTCGCAAAAATCAAAGTACCGGCCCGCACCAGGAAGGCCCGGCTGCGGTCGTACACCCGGTCGAACACAATTCGCGGGGAAGGCAGCTTGTAGCTGGGCAGCTCCATCACAAACGGGGGCGTCTCGCCTTTGAAGAACGTCTTCCGCAGAATCCAGGCCACGGGTGCGGCGATCAGCACGCCCAGCGAATACATGGCAAACAGCACCAGCCCCCGCCGCACGGGATCGTTCTCGGGAATGAACAGGGCGATCAGCAGCACATACACCGGCAACCGGGCCGAGCAGCTCATCAGCGGGGCGACCAGCATGGTGACCATTCGGTCCCGGTGGTTCTCGATCGTGCGGGTGGCCATCACACCGGGAATAGCACAGGCGAACGACGACATCAGCGGCACGAACGACTTGCCCGACAGGCCCAGCCGGGTCATCAGCCGGTCCATCAGGAAGGCGGCCCGGGCCATGTACCCGCAGTCTTCCAGCAGAGCGATGAACAGAAACAGAAACGCAATCTGCGGCAGAAACACAACCACGCCGCCCACCCCGGCAATGATTCCATCTGTCAGCAGGCTCCGCAGCGGGCCGGGTGCCATGCGGGCCGTAATCAGCCCGCTCACGAACTCCTGGCCGGCTTCAATCGCTCCCATGAAGGGTTCGGCCCAGGCGTAAATCGTCATGAACACCAGCAGCATGATGGCCGAAAAAATCACCAGGCCACCCACCCGGTGCGTCAGCACCTGGTCGAGGCGGTCGCCCGCTGTTTCCGGTCGCTCCTGCGGACGGGTAATCACACCGTCCAGCGTCCGGCGAACCCAGTCATACCGCGATTTGGCTTCCACCGCCGGAATACGGTGCCCGGCAGCAGCCAGCCGCTCACGGGCTGCCGTCAGCACCGCCGGCAGGCCCTGCTGGTGCCGGTGGGCAAAGAAAGTCTCAATATGCCCGCCCGAATCAATCAGCAGCCGCTCGACCAGGCAGGCGGGAACATCCTTCTCGCCCAGCTTGATCAGTTCCGCCTGCAGCCGTTCGCACTCTTCATAGAACACTTCCGGAAACGGACGCGGACGCGCGGGAGCCGTGCCGTCGCTGGTCACCTGCAGAATGGCGGCCCGCAGTTCTTCCAGGCCACGGCGGCGGTGGGCTTCGCACTGCACCACGGGAGCACCCAGCCGCTGCTGCAGTTCTTCCACCTTGAGGGTCATGCCCCGCTCAAGCAGCAGGTCGCTCATGTTGAGCACGACGACCACGGGCAGTTCCAGTTCCAGCAGCTGGCACAGCAGGTAGCTGTTCCGTTCGATATTGCTGGAATCCAGAATGCAGACGACAGCATCGATCGGGCCGACATCCGCCTGCCGGCCCAGCAGCACATCGACCGACACCATTTCATCCCGCGAACGGGGCGCGAGGCTATATGTGCCGGGCAGGTCGATCAGGTGAATCGCCCGCCCTTCCCAGTTCACCCGGCCGACTTTCTTCTCGACGGTCACGCCGGGAAAGTTGCCCACGCGGGCCTGCAGCCCGGCCAGTGCATTGAACAGCGTACTCTTGCCGGTATTGGGATTGCCGATCAGTGCCACATTCAGCGGGCGGGCCGGCGCTTCGGAGGGTGCAGCGGGAGGCGGGGCGGAAGACATGGATATCCAGCGGAATGGAGGGACGGGCGGGCGGATGAAAACAGGCGGGAAACCGACAGCCGGCAGGTCTCGGAATTCCACTGCAGTCCACGAAGTTCTGACAGCGTGGTGGCAGGTTAACCGGGTACGGGTCGCGTTCGGATCTCAGGCAGTCAGCGTTGAGGGAAAGACAACTTCGGCCTGGCACAGCCTCAACATATCATCAGTTCCGTGTGCCATGCCCATCGCCGCGAAGCGGTGTGGGCATGCTCTGCCGGGGACGGAACCGAACACCCGAAAGACATGCCACACAAGGAAAGCAGGGCCGGCACACGGTTCAATTACCGGTGGTGCTGGCTTCGTTGACCGTCACCTGCACGCGGGCCGCTTCACTGGCCCGCAGCGACAGCCGATAACCACGCAGTTCATATTCAATCGGGTCGCCCAGCGGCGCCCGGCCGATCATGCGGATCGACTCCCCTTCAATCACACCCATTTCCATCAGCCGCACGGCAATGCCGTCGTCGCCGGTAATCTCAGACACCGTGGCCGACTGACCGACCGCAAGACCATCGAGCGTATCCGTCATGGCAGATGTTCCAGTTCCACAAGCACTGCAGCCAGTTCGTCGCAGCGAACGCTGAAGCGGTGATTTTCGATGGCGATAATGCAGGGCGAGCCGGGGCGAATCATTTTCACGTTCCCGCCAACCCGCAGCCCCATTTCCGCCAGACGATGAACAAACGACTCTTCGCCGGCGATATCGCACACCAGGCCCTGGTCTCCACAGTTCAGCAGTTCCAGGGGAATGATCTGGCCCACGCGAAACACTCCGGCACCAGGAGGAAAGGTTCCAGCACGAACACCCGGCCCGACATCCCTCGCCGAAGTGAATGCAGCACGGTGCACTCGTTGTCCGTAACCAGCGGGGAATTCAAGGTTTCGGCAGGATATCCGGCAGCTGCAGGCAGGCAGGGTTCGCCCGCGAGCTGAAACTGAATGTCAGTTTCAGATTCAACCATACCACCTGGCCATGGTGCGGCTCAATCCTGCAGGTCCGGCGGCCGCCGGATTTCCCGGACCGGGAGCTGGTACAGCGGAAGCGCGGACCACGCACGCCGCACCTCCGGGGCCAGCCCCCGGAAGCAGGTTTCAGTGGTCGGAATTTCGGGAAGAAGAGACACCACAGCTGACCAGTAAACAGGGACAGTCGGTTCTCTTTCTCCCCTCTGCCCGCGCGTACGGACGAGGGACCGGGGCTGCTTTCCGATCAGCCACCACAGCGAGCCAGCGACTTCAGTACGACACGCGCCGGCGGCATCATTCGCCGGCACAATGGCCGAATGGCCAATTCACCGCCCCGCAGGCGTAAACAGCACCGCACGCTGTTTCTTTGTCCTGACGTCGTACAGAATCACATCCGACCCGCCCTCGCCGCTGGCGGCAATCAGACTGCCATCCGGGCTCACATCCAGCGTATTGAGCGGGTTATCCAGCGAAAACAGCATGCTGAATTCCGGCTTCTCCGCGGAAAGATCGGTCAGGTAGACATTCGAGCCGGAAGCCATAATCAGCTCGTCATTCCCGGACATCGACCGCAGGAACGTGGGGACTACCCGCTCAGGACAGGCGATCGTTCGCGGAGTGGCCTCCTCGTCTTCCTCTGCCAGCGACCAGACCTGTAACGTCCAGTCCTTCAGTCCCAGCAGCAGCTGCTTCCCCTCCGCCGCAAACTCCAGTGACTTCACTTCCACCGGTGCGGAGTACGTCCGCTCGGTTTCTCCCGAGCTGGAATTCCAGATGGTCACGGTCCCCGCCGCATCGGCCCCGGCGATCTGCTGGCCATCGGCCGTAATGGCCAGAGCCTTCGAATTTCCGGCCGGAATCTGAATCGCATTCCGCACCGCCCGAGACTGCATGTCCCAGATCATGATCACACCATCCACACTCATCGTAGCCGTGAGCTTCCGGTCGGGCGTCCGAATGGTCTGCACAATTCGAGTGGTATGCCCGGCAGGCACACTGTCGGTCGTCCCTTCAAAGGCAACCTTTGTGCCCTGAGCCAGCAGCAGCACATCGTCGCCGGCCCCGAAAGACAGCCCGGCCACACCTTCCCCGATAAACGACTCATCGGTGGATTTCAGCTCGCCACTGGCCACATCCCAGATCTGCAGCAGCCCGAAGGTCCGCCCGACGGCCAGCTTGTCTCCCTGCGGACTGAATGAAACCGAGGCCACCTTGCCGGTAATCACCGGGGGGCCTGCCGGGCCAGAGTTCACCCACAGGAGTACCGCCCCGACGACCACCAGCAGCCCCACCAGCCCGCCTCCCAGCACGGCCGGCTTCTGCAGCTGGTCCTGCAGGCCGGTGCCCAGCAGGCTGTCGGGAACAAATCCCGCCAGCCGGTCCTTCCAGCTGACCGAACCCATTCCCCTGTCGGGAACCGCCCTGCCCTGCCATTTCTTCAGCTGCCGGTCTTCCAGCAGACTTTCGCCCCGCGGGTCGCCCAGCCGGACCAGCGCCCGGGCAGCAGCCCGCTGCGCCATCGGCGAGCTGTCGTACAGCAGCGGTTCCAGCGCCGGCCGGGCCGACTTCAGGCCGGCTTCCCCAATCGCGTTGCAGGCATGAAACCGAACTTCCGGCGTCTGATCCTTCAGCATCGCCAGCAGGGCCGGCTGGGCCGAGTCATCACCAATCTGCCCCAGGGAAACAATCGCCCGGCAGCGAACCGAAAACTGATCGGTCAACGCATTGGACAGCACATCCACCGAAACCGGATCCGCGATTTCTCCCAGAGCCTTCGCCGCGGCCGCCCGCACGTCTTCCGCCCGGTCCTGCCGCAGAACCTGTTCCAGCCGCTCGGCCACTTCCGAATCACCACAATGGCCGAGGATATCGACGGCCCGCTCGCGGATCCGGTGTTCGCGATGCCCCAGCAGGCCCAGCAGGCAGCGGGTCGCCGCGGGATCCTTCAGCTTCTTCAGTGCCCCCATCGCCTGCAGCCGGACTTCCAGATCCTCCTGCTCCGCGTATTTCAGCAGAGGGGCTGTCGCCCGGGCATCTCCCAGTTCCCCCAGGGCCACGGTGGCAGCCAGCCGCACTCTGTCCGACCTGTCCGCCAGCAGACCAGCCAGCGGGTCGGCGGCCCGTTCATCACCGATCGACTCCAGGGCCGTAACGGCAGCCAGCCGCACGTCTTCATCTTCATCCGTCAGCCGGGCCGCCAGCGGCCTCACGCTGTTGGCATCTGGAATCCGCCCCAGAGCAATCACCGCATTCAGCCGCACGATCGGGCTGGAATCATCCACCAGCCGCTGCAGCGTGGGGACAGCTTTCGGATCGCCAATCTGCCCCAGTGCTTCGGCCGCATGCGAACGGAACAGGGGCGATTTGATCTCGATCACTTCCACCAGCGACCGCACCGCCTTCTTCACCCGCAACCGCCCCAGCAGCACCACGGCTTCCAGTACCAGGCCGGGATCCCGGTGCGACAGCAGGTCCAGCAGCACCGAGACGGCCGCCTCGTCCAGCCGGGCTACCGCATCGGTCACGAGGTATTTCACGTGCGGAGCCGCCAGCCCCAGCACCACCAGCGGACGGACAACCCGCGTTCCGCCAATCTGCTGCAGCGAACGAATCACGGCCCGCAGCACATCCGGCTCCGTGTCTCCCATCAGTTCCACCAGCGGAGCCACCGCCTGCGGACACCCCAGTTCCCCCAGGGCGGTAATCGCCGCCTTCCGCAGAATCGGCGAGGGAGCCCGCAGTTCGCGAACCAGCAGCTCGCAGGCACGCGAATCACCCGACTTGCCCAGTTCGGTCACGGCATCCCGGTGGGCCAGTTCCTGTTCGTGAGTCAGTTCGGCGGTTGAGGTCTCCAGCTGCTTCGCCAGCTTCTTCAGCCGACGGTCCGACAGTTTCTTATTCACCACCGTTCCGCCGGCCTGTGCGATCTCCTCTTCCCGGCGAACAGCCGCCGCCAGCTCGGTGAACGACGGCAAGTGACCATCCTGAGCGGTACTGTCCGCCTGCGGCTCGTCGACCACCGGAACCACCACGGGTTTCTCGCAGGCAGGGCACCGCACCTTCTGACCGGCCCGGTTCTTCTTCACCCGGAACCGCCGCCCGCAGCGGCACTGAATCTTCAGCACCTTGGCCGAGCCCGGCAGTGTGGTATCGCTTTCCAGCCCCGCACTTGTCTCTGCCGCACCTGTCTCTGCCGCTGATGTCCGCCCGTGCTCACGGACCTGCTCGCCAGAACCTTCCTCGGAAATGTCTGCTGTCCCAGGCCGTCGATCCCCTGCTGCCGGCTGTGCCTGGCTGGCCTGCTGTGGCATTTCTGCAGAGGCAGAAGCAGAAGCAGAGGCAGCGGCAGAAGATGGTTTCGCCCGCGACATGGAAGGCCGGTGAGACGCCTCCCGAACGGGAGCCGCCGCAGCCGGAGCAGACCGGCTTCCGCGCTGCTGGCCGGCCATGGGCCGCGAAGAGTTCACCGTGGAACCAGCAGTCTCGACCCGACGAATGGCTGTGCCGCTGTCCGGGCCGGCATCCTCCGCCAGGGCCAGCATGTCTTCCAGACTGTCGCCCGATGAGACCACCGGCACAACAGACTTCGCAGAGACCCCAGGGCCGGAACGCACTGTGGCCGCTCCGTTCGCGGCAGCGGCACGGTCTGGAGGCGGGGAGGATTCGCCAGCCAGTTTTCCGCAGTCGCGGCAGCGGGTCATGGCGGGCTGAAGGGGAGAACCACAGTGGCGGCAGACAGCCGCAGAGGTGCTGGTGGAGGGAGTCATGAAAACAACCTGTTTCACCGACCGGGCAGGAATTCGCTGCAGGCTGGCTGGTGACGGAACGGCTGCCGGTCCGGAAAT
Organism: Planctomycetaceae bacterium; assembly: GCA_020426545.1. Lineage (GTDB taxonomy): Bacteria > Planctomycetota > Planctomycetia > Planctomycetales > Planctomycetaceae > JAGQPV01. Next base: position 1,685 of record JAGQPV010000170.1, on the reverse strand, counting down.
TCCTCCCGGAAAGGTGCAGCAGCGGAGAACTCTCCGCCTGCGTTGCGGCAACGGCTCAACCTGGTTGCGGAAATGCAGAAACCAGGGGCCCGCAGGTCAACGACCGGCAAAGCCCCTGGAAAAGCTGTCGAGTGAAGTTCACTGTGGAGGAAGACAGAGAAGTCCCCTGCCCTCCTCCCTCAGCACACAGCCTCGGTATCAGCAGGCTTCAGCAGAACAGAGCCGTTTCCGGCTCAGTCTTCGAACGCCCCTTTGTTGGACGCCTTGAACTTCAGCGAAGGACCACACCACACCTCGAACGGGTTGATCTCGCACAGGTTGCTGGTGTAACCCACCCGTTCAGCGAGGTACTCAGGAGTGGCGGTGGTGCCGGTCACAACCGGGAAGCCCGGGTTGAAGTAACCGTCGCCGTTGTCGTCGGACAGGCTCCGTACCGAGCCATCGGCCATCAGAATGTTGCCGCCATTACCATGCACGGCAGCCCAGTCACGGGTATCCTGCAGCCACAGCTTGGGGGCACCACCAGCAAAGCCGGCAGTGGCAGTGGTGTTCGCAGCAGGAGCAAATCCCGTTTCCGGCTGAGTGGCGGAACCCGGACGATCACCCCGCACCGGCATGGTGCCCGGAATGAATGCGGCCACGGGGACGATCCCGTCTTTGGGCAGCTTGACGCCCGCGTCGGCAACCCAGATGGCGGGGCCGTCGTTGAACGATTCGGCCAGACGGTCGCCAGCCTGCAGGCCGGACTCTTCGAGAACCGTATTCGACAGGAAGGCTTCGTCCGAATCACCCAGGCCGGCATCACCCAGCATGGGGATCACGCTGGACAGCACGTCGGCGGAATCCATGTCGCGGCGGGTCATCGGGCCCCGTGAACCACCCAGACCCTTCACACCCAGAGTACCGCCCGCACCATCGCCGAAGTCGATGCTGCCGACACCGGTAGTAGAATCCGCGATAAAGAATTTGGGAGCGGTCCGCACCATGAACCAGCTGCTGGCATAGTTGGTATTCACACCGTCCAGCACCAGCTGACGGGTAATGGCCAGATTCGTTGTGGTATCTGCAGCAGTGATACCGCTGCACAGACCGTCGAGCAGCCGCCCCGCGGGAGCACCTTCCTTGGGAGTCGTCGAACCGATTGTACCAATCAGGTCGTTCAGCTTCTCCAGGCCCTGAGCCACGTTGCTCGGGCACCGCAGCTGGTGCGGGTTACCAGCCTTCAGCTTGATCATGTCGGCCACCCAGCCCCAGGTGTCCGGGCACCCATCACGACGGAAATCGTAAGCACCCGTGCTGAAGCGGTGCTGAGAGTCGCCATCGGCGAAGGTGTGCATGGCGATACCCATCTGACGCAGGTTGCTGCGGCACTGGGTTGCGCGGGCGGCTTCACGGGCCGACTGAATCGCGGGCAGCAGCAGGGCGATCAGAATGGCAATGATCGAAATCACCACCAGCAGTTCGATAATCGTGAATCCGCGGCGCGCTTCGCTGCGGACAGGAGTCTTCACTCCAGACTTAATCATGAGAATCCTCTGTTTCAGTTTTCGAGAAGAAAAATTTCGCATGGAATCAGTTCAGTGACGTAACAGTGACTGTCAGTGGTTGCAGGCTGATTGTTCTGATTCAGACCGAACGGGGCCGACTGGCCACTCCGGACTGAAAACACCCCCTTCCCGGCACAG
>JAGQPV010000016.1 GCA_020426545.1 Planctomycetaceae bacterium | reverse complement strand
GCGGGACCGTGGCCGGACCCGAACGGCGATTGAAACCTGCAGCATGACTTCCCGCGAATCGAAGTGGGATACAGCGGCCGTCATCGATGTGACCGGCAGCTGGGAAGCCTATCTGGCGGCGCGGCCGGAGAGCTGGAGAAAGAAGCTCGACCGGTACGAACGCCTGCTGCAGGAGGCGGGAACGCTGGAGTACGTCCGCTACCGGCCCGCCGGTACGGCCCTCGGAGACGATGCCCTTCGCGAGGATCTGTATGAGGAGTGTGACCTGGTGGCCTCCCGCGGTGGAGCTGCCGGTACCATCGATGGCATGGTGCTGGGGCATCCGAATACCGGCAGGCTGCTGCGTGCCATCCACCGGCATGCGGTGGAGGCCGGTGCCGCCGATCTGAATCTGCTGCGTCTCAACGGGCGGCCGATCGCGTTCCGCTACAACGTTCACCTGGGTGGCTGCGTCGAGACGCTTCGCTCCGGCTGCGACCCGGACGGACTGTTCGATGGGGCAGGGCAGGTGCTGATGGCCCGCTGGCTGGAGGACAGTTTTCACCGGGGAGACCGGGTAATCCATCTCGGGCCGGGAAATATTGACGCAAAGCAGCCCTGGCTGACGCGGCTGGTGCACAGCTATCGGTACACCAAATTCTCGACGCTCTCACCGCGGGCCCAGCTGCTGACATGGAGCAGCTGGCTGAAGGCGAATGTGCGGCAGGCGATGGTGGCCGCCGGCGATCGGTATCTCGGCCAGCCGGCAGACCCTTCGCAGCAGGAAACCCGCGACTCGGCCGGTGAGGGCTCTCCCGGGGGGAATTCCAGCAGGGGAGATTCCGGCAGCAGTCAACCGGTCGGTCTGAATCCTCCCGGCAACCCTTCTGCCGCAGCGGACAGCGGGATTTACGGCAAGGGCCAGCCGCTTCCGGCCGATGCCGGGGAAGTTCTCAGCGGTCGCCGCAGCGAGTAGCTGCATTCCGGGGCCGTATTGGCGGGTTCCAGTCGCTTCATCCTCACATTTCACAGCAGCCAGTTTTCGGAGACATCCACATGACAACCGTGACGGAGACGGAAACTGGCGCACGGCATCCCTCCGACTCCGGCGCGGGCGGGGCAGTGGTGGCTGCGGAAACGTCCCGCGGTCCCACAGCTGCCACCAGACCGGGCGGGCAGCCAGTGCGTGTGGCCCATCTCAGCCTGACACTGGCCACCGGCGGGCTGGAACGACTGCTGACGGATTTTGCGCGGCTGCACAACCAGGACCAGTACGAGCTGGAATTCATCGCCGTTCATCAGCTGGGGCGGTTCGCCGAAGAGATTCGTCAGGCGGGCTGCCCGGTGCGCCAGCTGCAGAGTACGGGACGGTTCAGCCGGCTGAACGAACTGCGGAGCGTGCTCAGACAGCGGCGGATTCAGATTCTGCATACGCACAACACGTGGCCGCATCTGTATGGCACCCTCACGGCCCGGCTGGCCGGAGTGCCGGTGGTGGTCAACACGCGGCATGGCCAGCGGCTGGGGCACGGGTGGAGATCCCGGTTGCCGTATCGGCTGGCTTCGCAGTTCGCCGATCGCATTGTGGCCGTCTCGGACGATGCCGCCCGATTGTGCTGCCAGGCCGATGGCATTCCTTCGCGGCGGGTGCAGCGAATCTGGAATGGTATCGATACCGACAAATTCGCCATGCCGGAGCGTTCCCGTGTCGGGGAAACAGGAACAGCCTCCCGGCCGATTCGGGCCATCTCCGTGGCCCGGCTCAGTCCCGAGAAGGACTTTCCCACCCTGCTGCGTGCAGTGGCACTGGCTCGCGAGCAGGTGCCGGAACTGACTCTGCAGATTGCCGGCAATGGACCGCAGATGGGCGAGCTGGAAGCCCTTCGTCGCGAACTGCAGCTGGAAGCAAGCGTGGAGCTGCTGGGCGACTGCAGCAACGTGCCGCAGCTGCTGGCCGGGGCGGACCTGTTCGTGTCGTCTTCGCTGAGTGAAGGCATTTCGCTCACTCTGCTGGAGGCGATGGCGGTGGGCCTGCCGATTGTGGCGACCGCCGTGGGTGGCAACCCGGAGATTGTCGTCGAAGAGGAAACCGGCCGGCTGGTTCCCTCGGCCAGTCCGGAACGACTGGCTGAAGCCCTGCAGGAGATGTGCCGGCAGCGGGACCGCTGGGCCGTCATGGGCCGGGCCGGTCGTCAGCGGGTGGAGCAGCATTTTGATGTGCGGCGGATGGTGAGCGACTACGAAGACCTGTACGGCGAACTGCTGGCCAGCCACGCCTGCCGTTAACCGCCGATGGCAGGCAGACAGGAACGGGGCGGAACCGCCCGTGAAACCGCTGTCGGTGGGCTGCCCCTCCTGGGCCTGAAGGTGCTGGTTCCCTCCCGCACTTTCAGAGTACAGACAACCCTTCTTCTGTGAGATCAACCGTGTACGGAACCCTGTATCGGCGAGTGCTGCTGCCGCTGTTCGAACGCGGGCTGAAAGGCCGGCAGACGCTGCGGTACTGGCGGGAGGCAGAACTTTCGCAGTGGTGGGACGCTTCCCGGCTGCGGGAGTTTCAGCTGCAGGCCCTGCGCAATCTGCTGCGGCATGCCGCAGAGACCTGTCCTGCGCATCGGGAACGCTTTACCCGGGCCGGAGTGGACGCGGGCAGTCTGCACACGCTGGAAGACTTTCAGCGGTGGCCGCTGATGACCCGCGAAATCATCCGCGAGCAGCGTTTCGAGCTGCGCTCAATCGCCCCGTTCCGGCTGCTGACCAAAGGCACGGGAGGTTCGAGCGGTGTGCCCCTGCAGTTCGATCTGGATGAAGCCAGCCACGAACGGCGGATCGCCATGACGCACCGCGGGTATGGCTGGGCCGGTGGAGAACCAGGCACAAAGCAGCTGTATGTGTGGGGCAGTCATGTCGGGCAGGTGCCTCGCTGGAAGCAGCTGAAGAGCAGCCTGCATGCCCGTTTCAACCGGCACACGATGATCAGCTGTTTCGACTTCCGTCCCGAGACCATGCGGGGCCATCTGGAACGGTGGAACCGCTGCCGGCCCGAAGTCGTGGTGGCTTATACCGGCCCGCTGTACGAACTGGCCCGGTATGTCGAACAGCACCGGCTGGAGGTGTTTGCGCCCCGGTCAATCATTGTGGGAGCCGAAAAGCTGCACGACTTCCAGCGGGAGACCATGCAGCGGGTGTTTGGTGCTCCTGTATTCGAGACCTACGGCTCCCGCGAGTTCATGCTGATTGGTGCCGAGTGCGAACGTCATGCGGGGCTGCACCTCAGCATGGAAAACCTGCTGGTGGAAATTCTGGATGATCAGGGCCAGCCCGTTCCGGCGGGGCAGGAAGGCAATGTAGTCATCACCGATCTGTTCAATTACGGCATGCCCTTCATTCGTTATGTGAACGGAGACCGGGCAATTGCCGGGTTTGAGATGTGCCCCTGCGGCAGGGGGCTGCCCCTGCTGAAGCAGGTGGTGGGGCGGCAGCTCGATGTGCTGGAAACGGCCGATGGCCGCAAGATCCCCGGCGAATTCTTCCCGCACCTGCTCAAGGAATTCCCCGCTATCCGCCGGTTCCAGGTGGTGCAGCGGGACCCGTCGCTGATCACGTTGCGACTGGTCACCAGCGAGGCCTTCACCGATTCCGACCGGGCTATGCTGACGGCCGAAGTGATGCAGAAAACGGGCACCGAGACTGAGATCGTGCTCGATTTCGTGGATGACATTCCACTGACCAGGGCCGGCAAACTGAAAGTGGTGGTTCGCGAACTGCCGGACGATGTTCCCGCAGATGTCTCCGCGACAGAAGCCGTGGAGCCCGGCGCGGAAGCCGGCGGGCGGCCGGAGGCATCGCCTTCAGAAACACCGATTCTGCCTGGTTGAGTGACTGTTGAAGTGAACTGAGTTCCGGCGGGATGCGTGTGGTCGACAGCACGATCTTTCCGGAATTCCCGTGATGACTGCAGGAGCGTCCCTCAGGCAGTACAGGAAGAGGCTCATGCGAATCCTGTTCTTCTCGAATGTGTACCCCGGCCCGGTGAATCCCCGGGGCGGCATATTTAATGCCTCATTGCTGAAAGCCATGAGCGACCGGCACAGCGTGCGGGTGGTGGCTCCGGTTTCCTGGCTGGATCTGCTCCGCCGGGGAGTGGGAAACCGTCCGGCTCCGCGGGATGAATCCGGGCTGGTGCTGGACGGGACGGATTACCCGTGCTTCTGGTATCCGCCGAAACTGGGCCGCCGCTGGTATGACCACTGGATGTGGCTGTCGGCCAGGAAAACCCTGCTGTCGGCTGCCCGCAGCAGTCGGCCGCAGGCGGTGCTGTCCTACTGGGCTCATCCCGATGGTGCCGTGGCGGTGAAGCTGGCCCGACGGCTGGGCATTCCGTCGATCGTCATGACCGGCGGCAGCGACATGCTCGTGCTGACAAAGAACCGGGCCCGCCGCGCGGCGATTCGCCGGGTCATCACCCGGGCCGATGCCGTCGTGGCTGTCAGCCAGGATATTGCGGCGCGGGTCGTGGAGGAAGGTGCTTCTCCCGAACGCGTGCATGTGGTGTACCGGGGGGTCGATCGCGACGTGTTCTACCCGGACAGCCCGGCAGCCGCCCGGCAGCGGCTGGGACTGAATCCCGAAGGGCAACTGGCAGTGGCTGTGGGCCGTCTGGTGCCGGTGAAGGGCTACCAGGTGCTGATTGAAGCCTGTCGCCGACTGCACGCCGAGAGCCCCCGTTTTGCGTGCTATGTTCTGGGTGAGGGTTCTTTGCGACGGGAACTTGAGCAGCAGATTCATTCATCCGGTCTGCGGGGGATTGTCCGCCTGCCGGGCAGTCAGAATCAGCACAATCTGGCTGACTGGTACCGGGCTGCCGATTTCACCGTCCTGCCAAGTCTCTCGGAAGGTGTACCGAACGTCCTGCTGGAAACACTCGCCTGCGGCAGCCGGTTTGTGGCCAGTCGGGTGGGAGGTGTCCCGGAAATTGCAGACAACCGTTACGACCGGCTGGTGCCGGCGGGAGATGCCGCCGCACTGGCTGCCGCGATGAAAGCCGCATTTACCGGAAGCCGGCTGATGACAGGCGAGCCACTGACAGAGGAACCTGCAGCCGGGGAAACGGAGCACAGCATCGGTCCGCGCAGTTTCACCCCGTTCAGCTGGCACGACTCGGCGGAAGCGGTGGCGAACATCATTGCCGGGTTAATTCACCGGGAGCAGCCCGGTGGAACCGCGGAGCGAGAAGTGGAGCCAGGGCACTTCAGCAGACCGCAGCGACATTCGCCTGAAGAGGCCACCGAGATGGCCACCGCACTCACCCAGGGAGCGACACTATGAATCCGGTGCGGCAGGCCATTCGGTTCGCAATGCAGTCGGTCTGCCCGCGGCGGCGGCTGCTGATTCGTGGTCCGCGGCGTCCTCAGCCAGGCCTCTCTGTGGAAGTGGTATCAGGCCGCAGCACGGCCCGGCCGGAAATCGCACTGACGTTCGACGATGGCCCGCATCCCGAACATACGCCCCGGCTGCTGGACGAACTGGCGCGGCTCGACATGAAAGCCACGTTCTTCGTCATTGGCTTTGATGCGGCTCTCTACCCGGATGTTGTTCGACGGATGGCGCGGGAGGGCCACGCGGTGGGCAATCACACGTGGATGCATACGGAGCCCACGGAGACGGGGACTGTGCAGTTTCTGGAGGAGATCGGCCGCACCCGCAGCCTGCTGGAAGACCTGACGGGAACGGAGTGCACACTGGTCCGTCCGCCGAAAGGCAAACTGACCCCGGCCAAGCTGGCCGGACTGTGGCGGCAGCGGCAGACCACAGTGCTGTGGAGCGTGGATCCGAAGGATTATCAGATGAAATCCGAGCAGGAAATCACCGCCTGGGCTGAACTGCTGCAGTGCCGTCAGGGCGATGTGATTCTGATGCACGACAGCCGGCCCTGGGCGGTTTCGACCCTGGCACGGCTGGCTTCGACCGGAGTGCGGGCTGTCACCATTCCCGAGTGGCTGAACCGGAAGCCCGCCGCTCAGCCAGACGGCAGCAGAGAGCCGGGAGAAGCCGGCTCCGAGGAAACTGGAATGGACAGCGGGGACCACGGCGCCGAGCCCGCACCGGCCACGATTCGTCTGCCCGACCGGGGAACTGGCAGGGGCCTGTTTGAAGAACTGGCCAGCCGCTGCAGCCGGACGCGATCCGGTTCGTTTCCGGAAGACGGGCTGGAAGAACTGGCCACGCTGCCGATGTATCGAAATCAGCAGGTGCCGCAATGAATACGACAGCCCTGTGCAGCCCGACCGCCATGGCGTCGGGAACAGACATTCCGCGGCGGGTGCTGCTGGTCAGCTATCACTTCCCCCCGGTGGGCGGGGCAGGGGTGCAGCGGCCCGTCAAATTTGTGAAATACCTGGAACAGTCGGGCTGGGAAACCACCGCGCTGGTGGCGGAAAATCCTTCCGTTCCCGTGCTGGATGAAAGCCTGTGTGCCGACTTTCCACCGGGCCTTGAGATCTGCCGGGCCCGTACGCTGGAGCCGGGCTATCGCTTCAAGCAGAGCATGTCGGCCGGTAACCCGGGAGGCGGTGGCAGCGATGGTGCCGCCGGGGCAGAGGCCCATTCCGCCAGGGGGATTCGCGGTCTGAAGCAGAAGCTGAAACAGAAACTCCGCCGGACCGTGAAACAGGCTGCCAGCCTGGTGCTGCAGCCCGATCCTCAAATCCTGTGGCGTCCGGCGGCCCTGAAAGCCGCCCGCCGGGTGCTGCGGGAGCGGGAGCACCATGCCATTCTGGCGACTGCTCCGCCGTGGTCGAACCTGTTGCTGGCCGAACAGCTGGCGCGGGAGACGGGCCTGCCGCTGATTCTTGATTTCCGCGATGAATGGGATTTGGGCAGTCTGTATCTGGAGAACAGTCAGAAGGACCGCATCTCGATCTCGGTGCAGCAGCGGATGCAGCGGCGACTGCTGCGGAATGCCGACGGGATTCTGGCGACAACTACCGCCAGTGCCGAACGGCTGGAAGCCCGGTGCCGCGAGGCGGGTGGCTCGGCCCGGGTGCGGTGCATCTACAACGGGTTCGATGCCGACGATTTCCGTCAGCTGGCGGCGGTCTGCTGCAGCCAGCAGCGGCGCCCGGCGTCTGGCGGAACATTTCGCCTGGCCTATACCGGCACTTTGTGGAACCTGACCAGCATCGAGCCGCTGGTGCAGGCGGTGGAACTGCTGTCGCTCCGTCATCCGGAACTGGCTGCCCGGCTGGAGCTGCTGATTACAGGCCGCAAGACCCCCGAACAGCAGGAACTGCTGGGCCGCCTCAAACCGATGGGCTGCCGGCTGGTTCTGCAGGATTACTGCAGCCACTCCGAAGCGCTGTCCCACATGACAACCGCCGACGGGCTGTGCCTGCTGCTGAGCGATGTGCCGGGAGCGGAACGGGTGGTTCCCGCCAAGCTGTTTGAGTATCTGGCTGCCGGCCGCGAACTGCTGGCCATTGTGCCGGAAGGCGAAACGGCGCGGCTCGTCCGGGGAATTCACCCCGCGTCGCACCTGCTGCCGGCCGATGTCGAGGGCATCTGCAGCTGGCTGGCCGCACAGATTGCTTCCGTGGAAACAGACCGGAAATCCTGGCAGCCCGACAGTCTGGATCGGCCGGAAATTCGGCAGTTCAGCCGGGAACAGGAAACAGGGCAGCTGGCCGAACTGCTGAATGAAACAGTCGCCAGCAGACGGCGGGCTTCCGGAGGCTGAAACAGATTCGGTGCCTGAACCGGCGCGGAGCCCGCGGGCAGGGCAGCAGATGCGACACGAAAGCCAGCGAATACACCGTCCTTTCTTCAGGCTCTGAACAGAGCATTTTCATGAACCTTTTTCTTGCCGATCTCCGGGCCAAAGCCCGCTGGTGTTACCAGCGCGAGGATTTTCGCGCGCTGCTGAAAACCTGCGCCACCGATGGCACCGCAGCCATGCTGCTGTACCGGCTGATGCAGACTTCCCGCCGCTGGCGGCTGGAACCGCTGGCCATGCTGTTCAACAAGCTCAACGGGATTTTCTGCGGCTGCATTATCGGCCGGGGGGCCGACTTCGGTCCGGGCTTCGTGCTGATTCACAGTCAGGGCGTGGTGATCAACGGGAATGTCCGCGGCGGGAGCGAAGTTCATGTGGAACACCAGGTGACTATCGGTGCCGAGAAAAATGAAACACCCGTCCTGGGCAACGGGCTGTTCATCGGGGCGGGAGCAAAGATTCTCGGCGGCATCACCATTGGAGACGGCGTGCGGGTCGGGGCCAATGCGGTTGTGGTGAAGGATGTGCCGGCCCATGTGACGGTCGGCGGAATTCCCGCCCGCATTCTGCGGCATCACTCCGCGAAGGATGACTCCGCCGACTCCCCGGAAACAGCACCACCTGCCCTGACGGATCAGGACCAGGAACAGGAACAGGCCCTTCGAGGCAGCACACAGCAGGAGTCTTCCACGCAGGCAACTGCAGCACAGGCAGCGGAACTGTCGGCTGCATCGAGGTAATCGTTATGAACGCGTTCGAACTGTTATTCTGGAGTTCGGTGGGGCTGACCGCCTACACCTACGTGGGGTACCCGGTGTTGATCCGGGTGCTGGCGCGGCTGTTTCCACAGCGGTCCAGCCGGGCGATGTCGGAACGGGCCTCCCGGCCCGGTGTTGCCGGCAGCGACAGCCTGCCCTTCGTCTCGCTGGTCATCGCCGCTTACCGCGAGGAATCGGTGATTCTTGAGCGGCTGAACAACGCCATGCAGCTGGACTGGCCGGCCGACCGGCTGGAGGTGCTGATCGGCTGCGATGGCGACGAAGATCTCACCGGCGAGCTGGTGCGGGCCTTCGGCGATTCGCGAGTGAAGCTGCTGCAGTATCCCCGGCGGCGGGGCAAGGCTTCCGTATTGAACGACACGATCCCCCAGGCTCGGGGCGAGATTGTCGTTCTGTCTGATGCCAACACGATGATGCAGCCCGATGCCATCCGTCAGCTGGCCCGCCATTTCGAGGACCCCGAAGTGGGCGGTGTGTGCGGTCGGCTGGTGCTGGTCGATTCGCTTTCCGGGCAGAACGTGGATGGCCTGTACTGGAAGTACGAGAACTATCTCAAACAGCAGGAGGGGCGGTTTGGTGCGGTCCTTGGTGTGAACGGCGCGATTTACGCCATGCGGAAAGAGCTGTACCAGCCGATTCCCGCGAATACGATCATCGATGATTTTCTGATCGGTATGCGGATTCATCGGACGGGGCACACGCTGCTGTATGACGAAACGGCAGTCGCCATCGAGGAGACACCGCCGCATATTCGCGATGAATTTCATCGGCGGTCGCGGATCGGGGCGGGCGGTTTTCAAAGCCTGATGTGGCTGTGGCCACTGCTCAGCCCGATGCACGGGAAGGTGGCCTTCGCCCTGTGGTCGCACAAGGTACTGCGGTGGTTCTGCCCCGCGTTCCTGCTGACGGCCATGTTCTCCAACGTGGTGCTGGCGAGGGATCCGTTCTACCTGCGGGTGCTGCTGGTGCATGAGATGTTCTACCTCGTGGCACTGGCTGGCATGCTGTGGCTGCAGGGGCACCGGGCTGCCCGCTGGCTCCGGCTGCCGGCGATGTTCGTCTCCATGAATGCGGCCCTGGCCGTGGGATTCTGGCGATGGCTGGGTGGAATTCGCGGAGGAACCTGGAAGCGGACTGAACGCTCGGCCGAGCAGGCTGTGAACAGTGCAGCCACCAGCGCAGTGGAACATGCTCCGGACGGTGAAGAAACCGTGCTGGCAGCGGATGCAGCCAGCCTGCGCTCGCTGGATGATTCCGGTCTGCTGGAAACAGCCGGCACCGCGGAAGGAGGGCGGTGATGCTGTCCACCACGGCCGGCCTGGCCATGGCCGCCGCCTGTGCCACAGCCACCGGAGCGGCCGCTGTCACAACGGCGATTCGCCGGCGGCAGATGCAGTACTGGCTGCCTTCGTGGCTGCGGGACATTCCAGAGCGGCGCTCGCTCCAGCGAAACCTGCTGCAGCGAAACCGGACCGGTCAGCCGACGGACGTTTTCATCGCCGTGTGCGACCACTACGAACCCCGCTGGGGCCGTCCGTCTGAGGCAGTGGCCCTGGAGAAGGTGGACCGCTGGTGTCGGGAGTATCCGCGGCTGTTCGGTCGCTTTCTCGATTCCAGCGGACGCTGTCCGCAGCATTCGTTCTTCTTTCCCCAGGATGAGTACCGGCCGGAATATCTCGACCGGCTGGCCGAACTGTGCCGGCAGGGTTACGGCGATGTGGAAGTCCACCTGCACCATGACGGCGAGACAGCCGCCCAGTTGCGGGACCTGCTGAACGACTTCCGGCACACGCTGCATGAACGGCACGGCCTGCTGCGCAGGAACCCGGCCACCGGCGAGGTGGAGTGGTGTTTCATTCACGGGAACTGGGCGCTGTGTAATGCCCGCCCGGATGGCCGCTGGTGCGGCATTAATGAAGAGCTGGATATCCTGCGGGAGACCGGCTGCCGGGCCGATTTCACGTTGCCTTCCGCTCCGGGTGATACGCAGATCAGCACGATCAACCGCATTTACTACGCGCGGAACCAGCCCGGCCGACCGCGGTCTCATGAGACCGGACAGCGGGCTGCCGTGGGGGTGCAGCCACCAGAAGACTCCCTGCTGCTGATTCAGGGACCGCTGACCCTGGACTGGCGGAACCGGCGGGCCGGCATCATGCCGCGGATTGAAAATGGCGATCTGCACGCTGGACGCGGGCCGGATGGTCGACGGTTTCAGCTGTGGCTGAATGCGGGAGTGCATGTGGCGGGCCGGCCCGACTGGCGGTTCGTCAAACTGCACACGCACGGCTGCAAGGATGGAAACATCGATCTGTGGCTGGATGGGACCGTCTGCCGGTTTCATGAATGGCTGCAGCAGACAGCCCGCGAGAACCCGCAGTTTCGCTATCACTATGTGACGGCCTGGGAGATGGCGCAGCTGGTCCATCAGGCAGAGCAGGGCGAGAAAGAACCGAATCTGCAGCCGGCAGCCGCCGGTCGGGATCTGGCACTGGCCGGTTCTTAGAGAACCGGGGAACCCGCCAGTTCACACTTCAGCGATCTGATGCTGAAGGTCTCTGATAACGGAACGGTACCTCAGGAACTGAACCAGCCGAAACCGGCTTTGCGAGGGCAGGATGACGCAGCTCAACACGGCACCGGCCCGCACGGCCTCAGTGCCACGGCCGATCAGAAAGAAGCTGCGTTATCGCCGCCAGCCACCCGCTGCGCGTTATCTGCGCGTGCTCTCTCTGGCCTGCCTGGCCTGCACCGTTCTGCTGGCCGGCCTGCTGTATTTCGTGTCTGAGAACTGGTGGGCCACGGCGGCGCTGACGTACCTGCCGCGGCAGCCGTGGCTGCTGCCTCCGCTGGTGCTGGCGGTGCTCTCGGTGGCGTGGAACCGCCGCATGATCGCCGTCAATCTGGCGTCGGCCCTGATTGTGCTGCTGGTGGTGATGGAATTCAGCATTCCGTTTCCCTCGGGCGGGCGGACTGCGGCCGCCGGCACGAAACCGATACGTATCGTCTCCTGCAATGTGCAGAGCTACGAACCGGCATTCGCTACCGTCCTGCGGGAAATGACCCGGCGGCGGCCGGATATCGTGCTGCTGCAGGAAGCCGGCGATGTGCATCCGCTGCTGGCCGAGCACTTCGCCGACTGGCACTCGGTCCATGTGGCGGAATACTGGATTGGTTCCCGGTATCCGCTGGAACTGGCCGGGCAGTGCGATTCGCGGACCTTTCAGCGGACCACGGCTGTGGCGGTCGATGTGGAAACTCCCGATGGTCAGGTGCGGGTATTCAACATTCACCTGATGACGGCCCGGCACGGACTGACGGAACTTGATCCTTCCGCCCTGGTGGATGGTGGAGGACGCAACCGGCTGGAACGCCACATTCTGCTGCGGGACGAAGAGGCCCGCACGACCCGCGCTTTCATCGACAGCACCAGCGCCCGCACACCGGTGATTGTGGCGGGCGACTTCAACATGCCCCGGCTCAGCAGTGTGTTTCGCAACCACTGGAGCGGCCTGACCGACACACACCGCGCGGCGGGCACCGGGTGCGGCAATACTTCGCCCGTAAGCCAGCATCGTTTCTGGCCCGACTGGCTGCCCTGGATTCGTGTCGATCATATTCTGTGCAGCGGCCACCTGGCACCGGTGGCCAGCGGCACGGGAACCAGTCACGGGTCCGATCATCATCTCGTTTCGGCGACGCTGGTACGGAAGTCGGCGGGCGAAAGTCGAACAGCTTCCACCACTTCCTCCTCCTCCGGCAGGTGATCTCCCGCACGTGGGGAATGGCTTCCGCCGGGTGTCGCCGCAGGGTACAAACGGGAGAGGGTGGCCCGGGTCTGCGGCCTGGCACCACCACCGGGATTCCTGCCTGACGTCTCCTGCACCAGCGAGGAACACACGATGCGCGCACGCCACTGCACGGCACCCTGCCACGTTCCGCTTCTGTTCGCTCTGGCCGCTCTGCTGCTGGCCGGCAGCCCTTCCGTTGGGGCGGCAGCCGGGGCGAAGTTCAACCGCAAGGTGAATGTGGGCGATCGGGCTCCCGGCTGGAGCAGCCTCACCGGCGTGGATGGCAAACAGCACAGCCTCAAGGATTACGCTGATGCAAAGCTGCTGGTGGTGGTCTTTACCTGCAATCACTGTCCGGTGGCCAAGTCCTACGAAGAGCGGCTGAAGACGCTGACCGAAAAACAGAAGGACAGCGGTGTGGCAGTCGTGGCCATCAGCCCCAGCATTTTCCCGGCCGACAGCCTGGAGAAGATGAAGGAACGGGCCGCCGAGCAGAAGTACAACTTTGATTATCTGTCGGACGCCTCGCAGCAGGTCGGGCAGGCCTGGGGAGCACGCGTCACTCCGCAGGTCTTCCTGCTCGATGCGGAGCGGAAGGTGCTCTACATGGGAGCCATCGACGACAGCATGTACACCGACCGGGTGAAGGAGCACTACCTGGCAGACGCCATCACTGCGGCCCTCGCCGGAAAATCGCCCGAAATCACCGAGACCCGCCCCTTCGGCTGCCCCATCGAATACGAAGACGCCGAATAACGGCCCCTGCGGGCCTGCCCCTTCGGGGCCTTGTCCCGGTACAGAGACTGCTGGCGGGCGGCGGCAGAACGAATGCACCCCTGAAGGCCGTGCGGGGCGGCTGGCGGTGTTTTTGAATTTGGCGGGTCTGTCGGCAGTCCCTTACTTTTCTCCACCTGGCGGCAGGTGTATGCTGACTGCGGTTCAGCCGGCACCCGGCCTTGCAGGTCGGCAGCTGCTGTACGATATTCAGGTTCTGGCAGTCTGTGAGAGACTGTCCGGCCACCTGTCGTCACTTCCTGCACGCTGATGAATGGCCGGCAGGAGGCCATTTTCCGTCTGTGCGGGCAGGATTTCCGGGCAGGCACTGAGACCGCGGCGGACTGCCGGAAGAAATCCGGCCTGGTCGCTCGCATTGAATCAACAGGATGGCTCCATGGATCCCGCATCACTGAAGTACGCCCCCAGCCACGAATGGATTCATGTTGATGGCGATATCGCCACCATCGGCATTTCCGAATTCGCGGTACACCAGTTGACCGACCTGGTGTTCATCGAACTGCCGGAAGTCGGGCGGACTCTGGAGCCGGGCGACGACTTTGGCGTGGTCGAGTCCGTCAAAGCGGTGAGTGACCTGTACGCTCCCGTGGCGGGTGAAGTCACGGAAGTGAACAGCAGCCTGGAAGACAACCTCGACCCGCTGACCGATGATCCGTTCGGTGCCGGCTGGATCATCAAGCTGAAGGTGACCGATGCCTCAGGGCTCGATCAGCTGATGGACCAGGCCGCCTATCAGGCCCACTGTGCCGCTGAGGAGCACTGAGCAGAACCGCTGCCGCCACTGACACCCCGCGTGCCGGCAGCTCACGTGCTGTTCACTGGCCCGCATGACGCGGAGGCCGGCCTCGAATCGAATCGAGCCGGCCCGAATGCCGGAATGTCCCGGGGGCCTGAACACGCACTTCTGTGCGGAAGTTCGGCCCTGCAGCCGGTGGGATAGAGCCCGGATCGCCAGACGCAGTCTCGCCCGGGCAATGCTGCGATCGGGCGCGGCAGCGATCAGACACTGCAGTGACCGGACGCTCTCACCATTCAGGCTGACTGAATGACGGGGCTGCCCTGGTACTGACTCAGGGCTGGACTGGTGCTGGCTCGGTCGAACCCTCAAGCGGCGAACTAACGGCTGCCGGCAGCGGCCAGCTTGTCTCCGGCACTGTCCGGCGTGGCTTCCGGTTCGGCACCAGTACTCACCGGTTTGCGGGCTTCCACCAGGATGCCGCCCAGCCGGAAGAACTTGTGGACCCGCGTGAACCACAACTGCTCTTTCCAGGGCAGTCCGGCTCTGGCACAGGCATTCTCCAGCTCTGTCCGGTTGTAAGTCCGGCATTTCCAGGTCCGACTGCAGAGGACTCCGGAAAAGGTGTCTTCGGTGGCCAGAATCAGGGCTCGTCCGCCGGGACGCAGCACGCGGCCAATTTCCTGCAGCCCGGGAACCGGGTCGGGCAGGTGTTCCAGCACCCAGCCGCAGGTGACGCAGTCGAAGGAATTATCGGCGAAGGGCAGGTGCATCAGGTCGCCCGCGAAAAAGCGGGGACGCTTGCTGTTCAGCCGCGTGCGGGCACGGCGGAGCATCTGATGCGACAGATCAAACGCCACCAGCTGTGTATCGGGGTGAGTGGTCTGCAGCAGATGGCCCAGAATCTGCCCGGCTCCGGAACCCACATCCAGGATGCGGCGGTGCTGGCTGACATCAAACCGGCCGGACTTCAGCAGGTGGCCGACGAGGGGCTCGTGCAGTGACAGAAAGCTGCAGAAGGAAAGCATCGCTCCCGCGGGTCCGTCGTACAGCGACTGCACATGAGACCGGTACTGCTTGAGCGAGAGGTTACGCACTCCCTGGAATTCCACGATCCGCCGGAATGTGCTGCGCGAATTCCCCTGCTGGTGATCCTCTGGTATTCCAGGTGTCGTCATCGCTGCCGCCTGGCCTCATCAACTGCGAAAGAAGTAGGTATTCACCTGGAACCCGGGCAGAAGAGTGTTTCCCCTCGGCAGATTGATCGGCCGAAGTGCTGGTTTACTTTGAGTTTACAGCAGGGGGGATAAGCTCCGGCCGTCAGCTGGTCGTCTGCCGGCAGAGCGGACCGGACATCGGCCGGGAGCCGTTCTGCGCAGGAAATTCCCAGCTGATCCTGATTGGTCACAGGGGTTTGTATCTGCTGTTATAGGCGAGACGTATCGGAAAATCTGCTGAGGACGGCAGTTCCAGCGCGGATTTTTCATGGAATTCCGCCGCGGGGCGCCTGTTGAATCCCTGTTCTCGGGGAACTATAGTCGTGACAGGACATTTTCTGACGAACCGACGGACAGCCCGTTCAGGCCAGCCCGAACCGGTCGGGCAGCTGCCGTGTCCTGTTCTGTTTTTCGTCCCTGCTTTCCTGCGTCACGCAGTCCTGTCTGCAGATTCCCGGATAGAATGGTTGTCCGGAACGCCCGGATTCCGCATTATTTCCTGAGATATTGTATAGTTGTGCTGTCGCTGAGAGGTCCGCGTCCCGTAGAGACGCCGGGCAGTCTTTCCGCGGCTGGCACTCCCGCAGCCGGCAGGCAGCTTTCCCGTTCTGGCTGAGGAGTGTGGCTGGTCCGCAGAATTTTTCCCGGTAGGCGGGGTTCTCTCTGCCTGTTCGGCCTTTCGGCTGCCGGGCACTTTCCCTTCCTGACTCCCTGCGAAATAACCGCAATGCCCAATGTGGTTGACCTTCATTCCGCAGCGGATTCCCGTGATATCGTCCATCAGGCTGTCGAAATGCTGTCTGACGGGCAACTGGTGGTTTTGCCGGCCAACGGCAGTTATTCGGTGGCTGGTCTCTGTCTGCAGGAGGAAATGCTGCAGCGGTTGAACCGCACCGCTATCGACAGCCACCTCAGTGTGACGTTCGGTCGCGGCGACGAAGTGCTGGACTACCTGCCGGCTGCTCACGACACGGTGCGCCGGCTGATCAAACGGGCCTGGCCCGGTCGGCTGGAAATCTGCGTGCCGACAGAGGATAGTGGGGGCCTGCTGAATGCCTGGCCAGAGGCGGTTCGGGCAGCGGTCCTGCGGGATGGCTGGCTTCGTCTGAGAAGTCCGGCGGAAAAAGTCGTTCAGGAAATTCTGCGGCTGGCCAGTGCTCCCCTGCTGATGACCACCACCTGCGGTTGCGACGCACAATCCGCGGTGCCCCGCGGAGCGGGGAGAGATTCCCCCGAGCTGGGGGGACCGGCGGCGGCGCAGTCCGCGGTCGGGCTGGAAGAAATTCTGGCGGCGGCGAAAGATGAAGTCGGGCTGTATATCGATGCTGGCCCCTGCCAGGACGGGAACCCCTGTTCCACGGTGGCGGTCCGCCACGGTGAATGGCAGATTGTTCAAAACGGTGTTTTTTCTCCAGGCATGGTTGCACGCATGGCCAGCCGAGTCGTAATTTTCGTCTGTACGGGAAATACCTGCCGCAGCCCGATGGCCGAGGCAATGTTTCGCAAATTCCTGTCAGACCGTTTACAATGTCCGGACGAGGAACTGCCCGGTCGGGGGTTTGTCGTGCTGTCGGCCGGGTTATCTGCGGCGGATGGCATGCCAGCTGCTCCGGAAGCCGTGGAACAGCTGGGCCTGCGGGGAATCGACCTCGGTTCTCACTCCAGCCGGCCTGTTACCGCGGAAATGCTGGACCAGGCAGATCACATCTACACCATGACGGCCAGTCACCGGGAGATGATTCTCTCGGCCCGGCCTGAACTGGCGGACCGGACAGAACTTCTGTCCTGCGATGCACGCGACATTCCGGATCCCTATGCGGGCACGGCTGAAGATTACGCCCGTTGCCGGGAAGAGATTGAGAAACACCTGCTTCAGCTGCTGGATCGCTGGTTGCCTTCCAACAGCTGAAATGCCGCGGGCAGTATCCGCCGTATCGGGTTGTTTTTCCGGGTCGCCGCAGCGGGTTGCGTCGCGGTGTCGAGTCAGAGGGAGGCTTTCGGCCGGACGAAACTCTGCCAGGCAGGGTGAGTCTTCCGGCTGGTTCCCCCCGGCCGCCGTGCGTGTGACCCGGTCAGAGATTCAAAGACCAGATTCCAGGGGGCAGTCCCGTCGGATCACACGGAATTCCGTGTGACGCCGGCCTGAGACCGAACCCTGTCACTTGAGATGTGTCGCAGCTGGAAACTGATTTTTCAGTATCCATTAACAGCTGCAGTATTCAGAATGAGAGACAGATGGCTGGCCAGGGGACGGATTGAGCAGCTGCCGGGAAACCTGTGGCCGCTCCGGTCGGTTCTGGAGCAATCCACAGTTTCCACACCAGTATTCCGTCTCTGACCATCTCTTCCGGCCAGGCTCTCGGGTCTGTTCGCCGGAAGAACATCAGAAGACCTCGCAGCCAGGGACGTGTTCATGAGAATCGCCGTCGCCAGCGACCACCGGGGATATGCAGTTAAAGACAAAATTCTGGCCCTTCTGGCCGACATGGGCCACGTCGGTATCGACGCCGGGCCGGAAGACTGTCAGAGCGTGGATTACCCGGAGTTCGCCGCGGCAGTTGCCGGGTCCGTGTCCGACGGAACGGTGGACCGTGGAATTCTCATCTGCGGCACCGGTATCGGCATGTGCATTGCCGCCAACAAGTTCCGGGGTGTTCGCGCTGCTCCCTGCCACGATGATCTGACCGCCGAAATGAGCCGCCTGCACAACGACGCCAATGTGCTGTGCCTCTCGGCCGATCTGCTGGGCGACCGGCTCGTCAACCGGATGGTGGAAATCTGGGTGCGGACGGAGTTCGAAGGCGGTCGCCATGCCCGGCGGCTGGAGCAGATTGCCCGCCTCGAGGCGGGGCTGACTTCTCCGGAAACCATGGGAGCCGAGCGGAACGGCAGCAGCGAACCATCAGCCCAGCCTGCCACCCTGCCGATGATCGGCGGCGATCCGGCAGGCGGTCCGGCTTCGGTCGCCTCCAGCAGCTGAACCGCTCCGGCATGCGGTCTGCCTGCTGGCCTTGGACAAGTTGTTAAAGTAGTTGAAACATCGGAAAGCCACGCGAAACTCACCCGTTTCGTGCGGCTTTCTGTCTTCATGGCCAGCGGCAGGCACCAGCTCCCCATGTCAGGCCCGGGGGCTGGCTCCTTCGCACCACAGAAATGATGGGTACAACATGGTCCGTGCTGGCTCCCGCTCTCTGTCTGCCGTCGGTCGGATCCTGCTGCTGCTGGTGCTGGTCGCCTCGGCCATTTCTCACGGCAGCCGCACCGCGCAGGCGGACGAAGCCCCGTTTCCCGGCCGGCAGAGCAAATGGAACGGCTTTACCCGCTACGATTTTGAAGTCGATGGCAAACCCGTGCTGGTGGTCGCGCCCGCAACTTCGGCACCGGGAAAACCGTGGGTCTGGCATGGCGAGTTCTTCGGCCACAGGCCGGCCCCGGATATCGCCCTGCTCAAGCGGGGTTTTCACGTGGCCTATATGCGGGTGCCCAACATGCTGGGCAGCCCGAAAGCCGTCGCCCACTGGAATGCCTGCTACAGCGAGCTGACGGGGAAGTATGGCCTGGCGAAGAAGGTCGCCCTCGTTGGTCTCAGCCGGGGCGGGCTGTACTGCTACAACTGGGCCATCGCCAATCCGGACAAGGTCGCCTGCATCTATGGTGATGCCCCGGTGTGCGACTTCAAAAGCTGGCCGGGCGGCCGGGGCAGCGGCAAAGGCAGCACCCGTGACTGGAAGCTGGTCCTGGAACAGTACGGCTTCAAATCGGACGACGAGGCACTGGCTTACCAGGGCAACCCCGTCGATAACCTCGCCCCGCTGGCCCGGCACCAGGTGCCGCTGCTGCACGTCTATGGTGACGCCGACGAGGTGGTGCCATGGGACGAGAACACCGGCCTCATCGCCGAACGCTACCGCAAACTGGGCGGGCAGATCACCCTGATCGCCAAGCCCGGCGTGGGCCACCATCCCCATGGCCTCGAAGACTCCACACCCATCGTGGAGTTCATCGCCCGCCACGCTGCGGTCACAGTAATGCAGGACACGCTCGCCCGGCCACAACGGCCCAACATCGTGCTGATCCTTGTGGACGATATGGGCTATGGCGACCCGCAGTGCTTCAATCCTGAGTCGAAGTGCGTCACGCCGAATATCGACCGGCTGGCTGCCCAGGGGATGCGGCTGACCGATGCGCATGCTGCCGGGAGTGTCTGCGTGCCGTCCCGCTACGGCCTGCTGACGGGCCGCTATCCCTTCCGGAAAAAGCTCAACTGGCGGGAGGAACCCTGCATCGATAAAGACACACCCACGGTGGCCAGCATGCTGCGGGGCGCGGGCTATCACACGGCGATGGTCGGCAAGTGGCACCTGGGGTTTGAACCGGGCGAACGGAACACGGGAGCCCGCATCGCCGGTGGCCCGGTGGATCGCGGGTTCGACAGTTACTTCGGCGTCGATCTTCCCAACCTCCCGCCCTTTACCTGGATCGAAAACGATCACGTCGCGATCCTGCCGACCGAGGCCTATCAGGTAGATCCCGAAGAAGGCATCGCGCTTCCGGTGGCCTTCAACGGCAGTCCGTCGGCACCGGGTTGGCGACTGCAGGCCATTTTGCCGGAGATCACGAAGCGTGCGGTCGACTACATCCACGATCGTGCCGAAAAGGAAGAGCCCTTCTTCCTCTACTTCGCGCAAACTTCACCGCACGAGCCCGTCGTTCCGTCGGCGGCTTTTCGCGGGAAGAGCGGCATCGCGCCGGTGGCGGATTTTGTCATGGAAACGGACTGGTCCGCCGGGCAGGTGATGGAGGCCGTGGAAGAGGCGGGCATCGCGGACAACACGCTCGTCGTCTTCACGGCGGACAACGGTCATTCGCACTACACCGGCTGGGACGATTTGATCAAAGCCGGGCATCAACCGAGCGGTCCGTATCGTGGTCACAAGGGCGACATCTGGGAGGGCGGGCATCGTGTGCCGCTGGTCGTCCGCTGGCCGGGGAAAGTTGCCGCCGGATCAGCGAGCGATCGCACGGTGTCACTGACCGACTTGTTCGCGACTTTCGCCGGAGTCGTGGGCGATCCCTTGCCTGCCGATGGCGCAGAAGACAGCATCAGCTTCCTGCCTGACCTCCTCGGCGAGGGAGAAGGCACCCGCACAGGACTCGTGAGCCACTCGAATATGGGCGAGTTCGCCTTGCGCGATGGTTCATGGAAGATCGTCTATCGCATGGCCGGGAAAAACGTCGAAGCCTCGCGCGGACAGGCCACTATCGCCGAGCTATACGATCTGGAACACGATATTGCCGAGGCAAACAACCTCGCCGACCAGCACCCTGACATCGTCGCCACGCTGACCGCGAAACTCAACGCCGTCATCCATCGCGGTGCCACCCGAGAGAACATCTCCGCGCACAACGACTGCGATGTCGACTTCCGCAAGACCCAGACCGAGCGCTGGGCTCCCGTGGCGGCAAGCGACACGACCACCGCGCCCAAAGGCTTCACGCCACTCTTCGATGGCAAAACCTGGGCCAACTGGGATCATCCTGCACATCTCGACGGCGTGTGGGAGATTGCCGATGGCGTGATCCGACTGCGCACGGACGAACCTCCGCGTGAGAAAGGCAGGGACTACAACCTCGCCACCGAGAAGCACTTCAAGGACTTCACGTTGATGATCGATTGGCGTCTCACCGGCGAACCGCACGTCAGGCCGCATCAATGGCTCAAGGACGACGGCACCTTTTACACCGACGCCGAGGGCAAGACGATCATGAAGGACAATCTCACCTGGGGCGACAGCGGTATCTACCTGCGTGGCGCACGTCTCGCGCAGGTGAACATCTGGTGCCAGCCCTGCGGCAGCGGCGAGGTCGGCACGAAGTTCAAAGACCTGCAAGCCACCCAGGAAGAACGCCTCAAAACCATGCCCTCGACCCGCGCCGACAAAGGCCTGGGAGAGTGGAACCGCTTTGTGATCACGCTGCGCGTCGATCGCGTAGACGTGTCGCTCAACGGCGCACAAGTGATCCAAGGTGCCCGAGTGAAGGACATCCCTGCCGAGGGGCCCATCACCTTGCAGAATCACAAGGATGCGGTGGAGTTCCGCAACATCTTCATCCAGGAGAT
>JAGQPV010000169.1 GCA_020426545.1 Planctomycetaceae bacterium | reverse complement strand
CCTCTTCTGTTTTTCCCGCCTCTTCCGCAGTCCTGGCCTGTTTCAGCAGCACGCCTGCGTTGCGATCCAGCTGAAACCCGTGAAGCCAGTGAGTCCCGGCTGAAAGGAGGATCCCGACAACAATCATTCCGACTGCAAACCGTCGGTTTAGCTGGTATGAAACATGTGAGTGCTTCTGCAGGCTGGAGTGGGGCGTTTTCATGTCTCAGGCAGTCCGGCAGGCCAGGGTAAGCGGGGGTTGTGGGTGGAAACACTCCGCTTTGGTGTAGTTAGTCAATATTTCGAATAGCGGCCGCAATCCACTGAATGGTCCCGGTCTCAGCCCGGGCTGTTCAGGATTCAGCGGCAGGGCGGCGGAAGCTGGACAGTCTCAGCTACAACAGATTGCCGGCTGTTGATCCCGGCGTTACGGTCTCGGCCACGCCAGGCTCCGCGCCACGGTGTGTCCCGATCTCAGCGGTCCAGCTTGTCGGACGCAGCGAGAGATTGCTGATTCAGATAGCAATGGTAGCAGTGTGCCGGCAGGTTCTGTCAAGCAGGTCGTCCGCGGGTCGGCTGAATTAAGAACAGCGAGACAGGGTGCGGCTTCTGGTCTTCACCTGACTGCTGAATGGTATCGCGTAGGGCGGTGCGTGGGGGCACGCCGGGGAGTACGTGTATATACCTGGTTCTGGCCGAGCCTCTGCTCAGGTGCTGTGGCGGTTCGCATGCCTGGATGCGTGAATCCAGGCACTGAGGCAGTGGGGCACTGACTGCCGGGATTATTTGTAAGATGTCTCTCCGGCAAGAGAATCGGCTGCTTTCTCAAGATTTCGTTTAATTTCTTCAGATCCGGTTGTCTGTTACCTGCGCACTCTGACTATTATAAATCCAGAGGGTGTTGAGTGCTCGGGCCATGCAGAGCCGCGTCCGGTTCCTGATTGTGAACCAGCCGTAGTTTCCTCGATTCTCCCTCGCCCGCCCGATATTAGTCCGTTCCCGCCCCTCCCCCTGGTTTCCTCAATGGAGTGCCGCAGATGCTCAGGCAGCAGGTTTCCAACTTCCCGCTGCAGGCCGAGGGGACACACGGGCGAGTCGCTGCCTCAATTGCGCCTTCTGGTTCAGAGCTGACTGTCCTGTCCGACCAGGCAGTTGAGTCTGCCGGACCTTGCCAGCTACGGGTGAACACTGGCTCTGCGCTCTCCGGGCGGATTACCGATGTGCTGAGAGAAGAGGCCCCCCCGGGGCATCCGGATCGAGATCTCCGCTGGTTGCATATTCTGGCTCGCGGACTGGGCCACGAGCCTCTGCTGCTGGAGGCGTTGAGAAACGGGCAGGTCACGGGAAGACTGCCCCTGGTGCTTGTGCGCAGCCTGTTGTTCGGGCGGTTCCTGGTCAGCCTCCCATACGTCAGCACCACTGGGATTCAGGCGACGGAGATCGGGATTGGCAGGCAGTTGATTGACGAAGCTGTACGTCAGGCGGCTCAGCAGAAATGCCACCATCTTGCTTTACGGCATGAGTTTCAATGGTCGCATCCCGCACTGACCACAGAGCTCAATTCGAAGGTTCATATGCGTCTGGAACTGCCGCAGACTTCAGAGGACCTGTGGAACGACCTGAAGGCTTCCGTTCGCAATCAGGTCCGTAAAGGCCAGAACCAGAATCTGACGGTCCGGTGGGGCAGTGCAGAACTGTTGAACGACTTTCACGCAGTGTTCAGTCGCAACATGCGGGACCTGGGGACCCCGGTCTACGGTCGTAAGCTCTTCGCGGAAATTCTTCAGCAGTTTGGTTCGCAGGCCGAAATCTGCACGGTCTCTCTGCGGGATCGTTGCGTCGCTGCGGCCCTGCTGGTACATGGTTCCGGAACAACGGTGGTTCCCAGTGCCAGTTCTCTGCAGAAGTTCAACAGCACGAATGCCAACATGCTGATGTACTGGAACCTCCTGAAACGGGCGGTGGAGCGCGGGCAACAGGTGTTTGACTTCGGTCGCTCCACCAGAAACAGCGGCGTGTACCGTTTTAAGAAGCAGTGGGGAGCCAGACCTCACTCCGCCTGCTGGCAGTTTCATGTCAGGCATGGTGCCCCTGAACAGACTCGGCCGGAGAGCCGGCGGAATCAGCGGCTGATTCGTGTCTGGCGACGTCTGCCGGTCTGCCTGACACGGATCATCGGTCCGCGAATTGTCAGAGGGATTCCCTGAAGTTGACGCAGAACGTGCGAATGATGCACTGCTGTCGTCCGTCTGAATTCAGTATTTGCCCGGCCGGGTGACCAGGGCAGGGATTCCCGCGGAGTCGTTTCCCATCAGCAGGGTGGTTTGGGACGGAGTGAGGATTCGTGAGGCATCTGGAGTGTCCAGCGTCTGGGTGTTGGCTGCGGTTACTGCCAGTTGCTCAGTTCGCTGGCAGGTTGGTCTGACTGTTTAAAGGAGTAATAAGGGAGCAGAAGCGTTGTTGCTCTGATTTTCGGGAAACGGCCTGCCCATGATGGTTGTTTGAATTTGCAGGAGGATGCTGGCGTTTCCAGGGGCTGTGCAAGGGGCGGGGCGTACTGAGTGCTGGATGCAGGGGGCGGTACCTGAATCGAACTCCTGCGGACAAACTGACTTTTTGCCGGGAGGAAACGTGAAATTCCGTCCGTCAGGGAAGCTGAAGGCCGGCGTGCTGTCTCTTCTGCTGCTTGCAGGAGGGCCAGCGGTGCGCGCCGATGTGCTTTCTGCGGACAGGACGGAATTCGCCGGGCTGCAGGAAGCAACAGGTACGTTTCACTGGCCGGGTGCGCGGAAGGCGGCCGGGTGGTTGGCGGAAGACAGGCCTCGCGAGCGGCAACAACTCAGCGAATCAGTGACTGCAGGTTATCTGGCAGGTGGTGCAGGAGCGTCAGACATCCGTCTGCTGACTGAAGATCATCAGTTCCTGCTGAGTCGTGGAGAAGACTTCGCAACAGTCAGTCATTCTGTTTCAACGTTGAAGAACAAAGGTTTTCTGCCGGTCCTGATCAAAGTTTCGCCTGGCGGAGATGACCCGGCAGCGGGAGAGGACGCTCCGCAGCAGGACGAAACTGCTCGCCCTGATGAAACGCAGGAGCCCCGCCAGTGCCGTGCGTGCCGCCAGACATTTGAGACCGGTTTCAGGGAGGGTGAAGGTTCGGAGGCCGGAGGATGGAATCCCGATCGTTACGCCCCGGAAAGTTTCCATTCGGTCGAAGATCCGACCGGCAGGGATCCGGAAGGACACATTCTGCTGCACCAGATTGGTCGTCTGGATGGTGCGCGGCACCGGGATGAAGAGTATCGCAGCGAATTCTACAGTACGCAGGGTTACAGATTCGAAATTCTGAGTTCGCCAGCTGTCAGGAACCAGCCTGCAGCCCAACTGCACGATGCAGGCGCGGAGGTGGGCCACGTCAGTTCAGGCCGTCAGCCCGTTCGCGCGCCGGATCTTCCTGCTGACGCGAAGAATTCTCCTGCAGTTGAGGAGGATGATTGCGGCTGCGGAGAAGTGGCCGAGGCAAGAGCGACGGACAGTGAATTCCCGGGAACTTTGTGGAGCGTTGATCTGTTTATCCCGGCCGAGTGGAAGACTTCAGGCCGTCGGATGGCCGGTTTCTGGGTAGCGATGACAGATGCTGAGCATCAGGAAACCGCTCTGCCGGCCCTGGAATTTGTCAGCGATGGAACCACCGGGCAGTTCCGTTTCTTTTCACAGGATCAGGATCAGATTCCGGAGAACGGCAGAACGCCAGGGTTCATCAGCCTCGGGTTACCGTCCGATTTTGCCTGGAATGAATGGTACACACTCAGCCTGGGGCTGGAGGCCGACGGAATGATCGCCCGGGTGAAGGCGGCTACCGGATCTTCCGTAGAGAAGCTGGAGTTGAGCGATGCGCGCCCCGCCCGAACAGCCTGTGGATCCGCGATTATTCTGCAGGGTTTTAATACAGAAGACGGGGTCGGATATGCCATTTACTGGGATAATGTCACCTCTCCGGAAACGGAATGCTGCTGTCTCTCCGCTGCGGCACTGGCTGGCGAGGATTCCCCCGCCCCTCCGGCCTCCGGATCCTACTGGAGAAATGCGGAAGGACAGGGGCGTGGCGGGAATGGTGGTGCTGGCGGTGGCACAGGTGCCGGAGGGGGAACTGCGGGACAGAATGGTCTGAGTCCCTCTGGATCGGGCGGAGGAGGTGGCGGCGGTCTCCCGGCAGGAGGTGGAGGTGGCGGCCTTCCCGGTGGTGGAGGATTTCCGGGCGGAGGAGGTGGAGGAGGTGGAGGAGGAACTGGGGGCGGAGGAGCGGGCGGTGGCTTTCCCTTTGGTGGAACTGATGGATCCGGTGGAGGTGGAGATCCTGACGAGGAAGAGGAAGGAGGTGGTGGAGTGGGCACCGATCCTCATGTGGCCCCTGAACCGTCTTCACTCATCTTACTGGCAAGCGGGCTGTTGGCGGTCCTGTATTCATGCCTCCGTAAGCGAACAAGGTATGCCTGACTGGAATCGATCCGGCATGGAGCGTTGCGGGGGACGCTCCCGTGAATCCGCCAGCTGTGCGCCGACATTCCTGCAGCGGAGAGCCACGTAATCCAGCAGATCCCTTTTCGGTATTCACAGGGTAGTTGGATTTCGCACGCCGCTGACCGACAGAGACCTCTATTACCGTGCTCCCGAAATCGTGCAGGGCAGCTGTGCGGAACACACAGGCATTGAGCTTCAGTCACCACGCGACACTGCCGTTCGCTGCATTGCCTGATGCCGGACAGACCCTCCCCTGTGCACACAAACCTGTAACTCCAGCCCCCTGTGGACTAGTGCATTTACGGGACCCAATTGGAAGCTGGGAGATTCGTGAGGATTTCGCCGAAAACATGCTTTCGTTCACTATGGGCTTCTCGTAGGATTAGAGCAATTCAAATCATCAGCCGCTTTTTCGGCTGGCGGCCAGCCGAATGAAACAGCGAAGAGGCTGTCCGATATCAGGCTTCCCCCGCGATCTGCCGTTGGGGCCTGGGTGATGACTATGGACTGCGGTGTGGGGCCCGCTGAACCAGTGGGCCTCTTCGAGCTGATGTCCTGCATGATGACCGGCCTGACCTGGGAGATTGACAGATGCGTTTTCCATTGATTGCGGCGGTCGTCGTAGTTGCCGGAATGGCAGTGAGCGATTCTGTCCACGCAGATATCGTAATGTATAACGATACGGTTTGGGAGAGCGGTCATGGCAACCCGGCTAATACCACACTGTATGCGGGGACCGGTTTGGGTGACGGAACCACATCTGGTTTACTGAAGGATTTCAGCACGGGCTCATTTACTGGAATCACAGCAACGCTGACTGCAGTCAACGTGACAAACAGTATTTTCGGGTTACCGAATGCTGGTACACCTGCAGACAGCGTGTTTTCAGGCTCTGCCGAGCTGAATTCCAGTGCTTCGTATGCCAGTACTACTCTTAACTGGTCCTACAGTGTGACTTTTACGGGTCTGGATCCTTTCAAGACCTATGAGTTTGTCACCACGATCGATCGAGGGGATGCAGCCTACGATTTTGACAAGGGAGCAGCTTCCCGCTGGGGGAAGTTTTCTATCTCTGGAGCGGATTCGTTCACCAATGCCAGTTCAGTCTCAGATGGCGTGATGGACCTCGGCGGAGGCAGCAGTCTGCTGCTGAATGCATACAATACTGTTCGCGGCGATATCATTCAGTGGACGGGTATCACGGCGGCCGATGGGTCCTTCACTGTTGTTTCGGAGAATCCTGGCGGAGATGGTTCATTATATGAGCCCATTAAAGCATACGGAATGCAGGCCTTCCGGCTGACCGAAATCGAATCAGTCTCTTCTGGTCCCACAACTGTTCCCGAGCCGGGTTCCCTGGCGCTGCTGGGCCTTGGCTCGCTGGGAATGGTCTGGGGGGCCCGACGTCGAGGTCGTCGCGGGACGCAGACGGCGGCATAGTTCTGATTCCTGAGGTCATTCCCCGATTTCTGTAAACGGGTCGCCCTGGTGGCGGCCCGTTCTGCATGAGGGCTGCTTCCCGCTGGATCGTGCTGTTCTAGCAGCAGGGGGCGGTTGCCTGCTGGTGAGGATGGATGCCCGCCCGGGGTGAATGAAATGATCAGCCTGCATGCGGGCAGGCCGGTGGGAGAGCTTTGATGCGAGTGCTGGTAACAGGTGGGGCCGGGTTTATCGGCAGCCACATCGTGGACGCTCTGTGCAGGGCGGGTCACGAACCGTCTGTGGTCGATGACCTCTCCTCCGGGAGCCGGTCCAATCTGCCTGCCGACATACCGTTGTTCGAGGGAGACGTGCGGGATGCCGACCGGCTGGCTGCAGTGTTCCGCGAGACACGTCCCCAGCTGGTCTGTCATCAGGCCGCTCAGATGTCGGTGAGCCGT
This sequence comes from Planctomycetaceae bacterium, assembly GCA_020426545.1. GTDB lineage: Bacteria > Planctomycetota > Planctomycetia > Planctomycetales > Planctomycetaceae > JAGQPV01. Next base: position 3,865 of record JAGQPV010000169.1, on the reverse strand, counting down.
TCAGTGCGGGATCCTCGATTCGACGCGGATGTGAACCTGATCGGGCTGATCAACGTGCTGGATCTGTCGGTGCAGGGGGATGTGGAGCGGTTTGTGTTTGCGTCATCGGGCGGCGTCCTCTATGGAGACGTATTCGAGCCGGCGGATGAAGACCACCCGAGTAATCCCGTCTCGCCCTACGGCATCAGCAAGTGGGGTGGCGAGAAATACCTTGAGTTCTACTGCCGGCAGCACGGCCTGACCGGTGCTGCCATGCGGTATGCCAACGTGTATGGTCCGCGTCAGAACCCGCACGGGGAGGCGGGAGTCGTCGCCATCTTCTGCCGCACCATGCTGGGTGGCGGGCAGATCACCATCAATGGCGACGGCAGCTGTATTCGGGATTACGTCTATGTGGAAGACGTGGCCCGGGCCAATCTGCTGGCCCTGACCGGGGATCTGCCCACTGGCATGACGCCTTTGAATGTTGGTACTGCTCACAGGACCGACGTGAATCAGCTGGCGGGGGTGCTGCGAACACTCTGCACCGCGCACCTGCAGGAGGCTGGCAGGACGGTCACCATTCCGGAACCGGCGCACGGCCCCCATCGGGCAGGCGATCTGCAGTCGAGTCTCGTTTCGTCCCGGCGACTCAGCGAACTGCTCGGCTGGCAGGCGACTGTGCCACTGAACGAAGGACTGCAGCACACCGTCCGCTGGTTTGGTGAGCACACGGAGGCCTGAATTCGTTGGTTCCGCTGGCCGTTGGGGGGGATGCGGCGGACTGCCCGTAGTTCCGGTTCCTGGACCGACAGCTTCCGTTCCTTTTCTGCCTCTGCATGTGTGGTGAGCGAAACTGATTTTCAGACCTGCCAGCTGAGACAGGGGCTCTCCACCGGGGCCGTGTCAGGCGTCGGCGGTGAACCAGAGCGGAAGACTGCTGATGAGACCGGCGAAGATCCCAGCAGATCTGCCACAACATGTTGAGGGGGATTTCTGAATGACTCGCCTGATCTGCTTCGCCATCTGCTGCCTGGGGACCAGCGTCACAACGGTTCAGGCCGGGTCCCTTGTGTATCGGGTCAGTGGCCAGCTGACGCTGAACACCGGCACGGATGTGCTCGGGCTGGACGGTGCGTCTTTCGTGTTCGAGGCCACGTTCGATGATGCCGCAGTCTATTCGCCATCGTCAACCGCGGGGCCAGTGTGGGTGCCGGCTGAGTCTGAATCATTGACCATTACCCGCCCGGCGGCTCCGCTGGTACCGGAAACCTTTCGTACTCTGCGACCGTTGTATCTCGTACCTGCGGCTGACGGGCAGTTTTTCGACGACACCCTCTCGAACCCCCGATGGGAGATTTCCGGCGATGTGCTGATGCTGGCCAACCTGCTCGAACCTGTTGCCGGTGTCGGGGCGGGAGAGACGATTTCGCTGACACATTTCGGCCAGTTACGGCAGTTCACGGGTGATTTGCAGAGCGGTGCCTACTTCGTGGATAAGACAGTCCGGGGAGGATTTCCATTCCATTCCGAGCCATTGCCCAGCTGGGGTGTCAGCGGGGTTTCTTCATCCGGTACGGTGGTTCCCGAACCGTCGTCGCTGGCACTGCTGGGGTGCGGCCTGTTCAGTCTGGCTGGTACGAAGCTCCGGAGAAGGAAGAGGTGTCCGGGTTGATGGTGGATTCCTGCTGCGTCCTGCATGTTCCGGACATCCGGGCTGAATGAAGCCCGGTATCGATGTCACTGAAGTGCGGTGTATTTCGATGCCAGGAGGGCCTGCGCCGCTGGCGGCATTTCGGAACCCGCCGACTCAAACTCCTGCTCTGCACCGGACAGCAGCTGCTTCTTCCGCAACGTCACCTGGTTCGGATGGACGCGGAACTGTTTCGCGATCTCGCTGGCCGGTCGCAGACCGCTCTCGGCCTCCGGCGCCACCTTCGCCTTGAATCCTGCATCAAGCCGTCGTCGCTTCCGCGGCATCAAGCACCTCCGGATGACGCCACAATATCAGCTCCCGCAGACATCCACCTTAACCCCTGGTCCGAAAACCGGGGGCCATTTCTATATCGGAAAGCGGTACCGACACGGCTAGATCGCAAGAGACCACAGCGGCTGCCTGCCTGAACGAAAGAGTCATTGGTGTCCGGAAACCGCCGGTTTTCCGGCCGCTGGACAGGATGTCAGACTCACGGAGGACCCGAGAATTTTGTGGCGTTTTTGTGACTTCAGGATACCCGCAGGTTACTGAAAAGCGAGTGAAAAACCGCTTGACCTGCTGCAGTAACCAGTTAATATTAAACCAGTTGTCACAAATATGGGGACGCAGTCAGAGGGCGTTCAGTGTATCCCCCTCTCTCCGCTCAACTGACTGCCCGTGAGCTATCACCTCCTGGCTCACGGGCAATTGCATTGCTGGGCTCGGCGCAGAGAATCCGTTTGTGGCGCTTCGCAGCGGGGGAATTCTGTCGCAGGGGCGTCTGGCAGCGACCTGGCTGATTAGAAGGCTCTCTTGGCACCGTCAGCCGGCCTCAGCCGCCATCGCTTACACATCCGGCTCGGCAGTCCGAATCCAGCACCGCAGCAGTTCGGCGACGCTCCAGGCCTGCGCGATGCATCCCCGCGGCGTGCAGGGGGCCTCCGCATCGAAAACTTCGCTGATCTGCCCGATGCAGGCCTCGCTGAGGTGGTCTTCCAGGCCCTCGAGGAAAGCCCGGGCATTCTCGCGGTCACCGGGATGCACCTTCAGCCAGACGTCAACAAAGGGGCCGATGAGCCAGCCCCAGACGGTTCCCTGATGGTATGCCGCATCCCGCGACCGCAGATCTCCGTAATACTGCGGCTTGTAGTCGGGATGGCCGGGCGCAAGCGAACGCAGGCCAACCGGGGTCAGCAGGCGGTTCTCCGCCGCTTTGAGCACCGGTCGCCAGAACTCCTCATCGAGAACGGGATATTTCAGAGAGATGGCGAACAGCTGATTCGGCCGGCAGGCCGGGTCGTCGCCTTCTTCGCCATCGACCACGTCGAACAGGCAGCCTTCGTCGGCGTTCCAGAACCGCTGATTGAAAGAGCGGCGGGTCTTCTCCGCCTCTTCGGCAATGGCAGCTGCTTCGGCCGTCTGCCCGTTGCGGTTCAGCCATTCTTCGAGCAGCCGCAGTGCGTTGTACCACAGGGCGTTAATCTCCACCGCCTTGCCCCTTCGCGGCGTGACCACCCAGTCATCGACTTTGGCGTCCATCCACGTCAGCTGCAGTCCTTCCTCGCCCTGCCGCAGCAGGCTGTCAGCGGGGTCAACACGAATGCCGAACCGTGTTCCCCGCTGGTGGAACTCCACCACTTCCCGCAACTGCGGCAGCAGCTGCTGCACCGTGGGCCAGTCGTCGGTGACCGACAGGTATCGGTCGATCGCATGGAAGAACCACAACGTGGCATCTGCCGTGTGATAAAGTCCCTCCCGGCCGCCTTCGGGAAACAGATTGGGCAGCAGTCCGTCCCGCAGGTAGCGGCCGAAGGTCCGCAGAATAAAACCTGCCTCAGCGTGGCGCCCCGTGGAGAGCGTCAGCCCTTCCAGGCTGATCATGGTGTCGCGGCCCCAGTCGGTGAACCAGTGGTACCCGGCGATCACGGTGCGAACCTCATCGCCACCGGCACTGGCCCACGCCGAGTCAGCGGCACGGCCGGCCGGCTTCACCAGAAACTGGTCCGCCGCCAGCACCAGTTCCGCAGCGGTTCCTTGCCGGGCCGAAACCGGAGCCCGCGAGATCAGCTGACGTCGCCGGTTGTATTCGCTGTCGGCCGCATCCTCCGGTCGCAGTGCTTCAACGGTGTCCCAGTCTTCGGTGGAGGCGACAAATGTCACCGGCGACGATTCTTCCAGAGTTGAGCGGAA
>JAGQPV010000168.1 GCA_020426545.1 Planctomycetaceae bacterium | reverse complement strand
ACGGAATCAGGAGGAACGAGAGATGCCCGGCTGGAGTGATAAAGACGAACGTCAATACAAGCATGTGCGGGACAGTGCCCTGGAATCGGGGAAATCGAAGGATCGCGCTGAGGAAGTCGCGGCCCGCACGGTCAATAAACAGCGGCGAAAAGAAGGGCGCACGCCGCAGAAGTCGACACAGGGGACGGGGAATCCGAATTCCAGTCTGGAAGACCGCACGGTGAAGGAGCTGCGGAACCTCGCGGCGGAACGGGAAATCAGCGGGCGCAGCAGCATGAAAAAGGCGGAGCTGGTGAAAGCTCTGCGGAATGATTGAAGGAGTATGGTGAAGTTCTTCATTCTTCAGGAGGTGAACTGTGACGACGACGACTGACTGTATAGCGGATTGCCAGCGGTGTGCCACGGAATGTGAACGCTGCCTGCATGCCATGATTGATATGAGCAGCAATAATGACTGCCCGCACTGCTGCCGCGAATGTATTGATATCTGCACCCTGTGTGCTCAGGCTGTGGCCCGCAACAGCCGCAATCTCGCGGCCATTTGTGCCCTGTGTGCTGATATCTGCGACTGGTGCGCGGAGCAGTGCGGAGCGCACGATCACGAACACTGCCGGAAATGCGCCGAAGCCTGCCGTGCCTGTGCCGAATCGTGCCGCGAAATGGCCGCGTGAACGGCGGATGCGCTCCGTTCAGACTGAGCGACTGACCGGGAAGACGTAAAGTCACCCGGCGGAGGAAGTGAAGGGCCTGATGCCTGGCCCGACCTGCCGCGTTCCATTGCCGGGCGCAATTTCGGGTGCCCGGCAATGGAATGGTCATACGGAGGAGACGACAGGTGGAGCAGGGCGGCTCATCTGATGGCGGGCCGGGGAGAGTTATCTGGAGCGGCTACAGGCCGGCCTTCAGGACAGAGGTTCCCAGCCCGGACGCTCCTTCCTCCGGGAACATGTGACCGGGCAGTTTGACCTGTTTGACCCGCTCCTTCACGAAATTCCATTGCCGCTCGTTCAGTTTGTCCTGGAGTGATTCTCCCGGGTCCAGTCGCGCGGTCACTGCGGTGAGGTTGGAACTGCTGGAGCCCCACTCCCATAATTCTTTTCCGGCCAGAGAGAACGCGACAGAATACCGGATGACCTGTTCATTCACGCTGACAGTCGACTGGCCGGATGTCTGGCCAATGGGCTTATACTGCGCCGTCTTCCCTGTATTCTCCACGGAAAGCTTCACCGCCAGCCGCAGGGATTGTCCCGGGGCAATCTGCATTCCATGAGCTGTCAGCTGCCCGGTCAGATTCTCCTGCAATTCTTCGGAGAGTTCCGTGAGGGCAGGGGAGGTGCGGCTGAGATTGATGTCGAGCGTGACCTGCTTGCCTTTGCCCAGCAGCAGCTGTGGCGGGGCCACGAAGCCCTTCAGCCGCGTGGCCAGTTCGGCATGAGGCAGGGTACTGGCCATCAGGCGGGGCAGGCGTCCCACGAGGGCGTAGTGCCGTCCATCGGGGCTGTCGGGGGAGTGCAGGATGCTGTTATGGGTATAAGTCCAGACGACGCGACCGTGGTTGAGGTCGATCAGCCTTCTGTTATCCAGCAGCAGCGTGTTGTCCTGGCACCAGTGCATCCGCGTTCCCCGGATATCGAGCGGGATTTCGGCCAGGGTGGAACCGTCTTCCAGATTGATGGCGATCAGTCTGGCTCCGCCAAGGCACAGATACGTGGCGGCGAACTCTTTGCCGGAGGGAGAGAAGGCGGCTGCTCCCAAAGCGCCTTCGACGGGAATCTGTCCCAGAATCTGCCCGGTCCGTGCCTGTACGAAGTAGATCTGGTTCATGTGCCATACGGCGACGGTCTGGCCGCCCGGGCTGATGGCTGGCAGGCCGGGATTGAGGACCGGCTGGTCGGTCGCGCGTTCTTCGGCCGAACGCCGGGATAAGATCTTCTGTTCCCGCTGCTCGGCCTCGCGGGCGATCCGGCTCTCCTCATAGTCCAGCTTTGAACTGGACTGCTCTTTCCCGTCGAGTGCAAACACACAGCGGCAGGAGGGCACTTCCCACAGGGCGATTGTTCTGTTGCGTGCCCGCGTCAGGACGTGGTCTGCGTCCACGAAGCCGGCCGCTTCAATTCCCCCTCGCGATTCCCCTTCGTCCTGGTGTGGCCGCCAGCCGGCAATGTGGTGGCCATCGGGGATCGACCACACGTCCAGACGACCGGGGCTGTCCTTCACACGGGTCAGCAGGCGGCTTCCGTCCCGGCTGATCGCCAGAACCTTCGCCCGGAAGGGAATGTCGAATTCTGTTGCCTGCCCGCCTTCGGTCAGGTCCAGAATCTGCACCGACGAGTTACGGTCGGTCGAGTCCAGCGCGATCGCCGCGCGGGGCGTGGCTGACGATGAAACCAGCACGCTGCCAATCAGCGCCGGCAGAGCGTCGATCCGCACGGTCGACTGCAGGAAATCCGCGGGTGGCAGCAGCGGGGTATCGGGCACCACCTGCCACGGGACAGCCGTCTTTCCCACCTGCAGCAGGACCATTCCATCGGTGGTGGCCGCTGTCAGCGGGGGCAGGTCCACGTCGATGGCCAGGCCGCCCGCGGCGACACTCTTCGTCGCCTGCGCGAGTTCGTCCACCGGAATTTTCACCTGCATCACGTGGCGGTCTTTGTTATCACCCCCCACCAGCAGCACGCGGTCGTCTCCAAAGACGCTGGCGGTTTCGCCCGTGGTTTCCAGGTCTTCGGGCACGCGCCAGACCGGCCCGCCGGCCTGGCGATCAAACACGAACCGACCGTAAACCAGCATCCGCTGGCCGCCGGGAAACCACTGCACGTCGGGGCTGTAGTTCGAACCGGAGAAGCTGTCCTTCTTCAGGTCTTTGTCGAGTTCGAAATCGAAGGCGAACTCGCCCGAAGCGACATCCCAGCCCACCAGCCGGTGGCCGAAGTCCTTCGAGAACGACCGGAGCACACCGGCGAGAAACTGCCCGTCGCGGGAGAAGGCCAGCCCGTCACAATTGACGGCGTTCCGCCCGGTCAGCGGTTCCAGCAGAACTGTGCCCGCAATACTGCCCTGCTCAAGGTCCAGTACGGACACCTCACTGGTGCGGAGATTGCTGCTGCGAACCACCAGCGCCGCGTACCGTCCGCCGGGACTGGTCGCCAGCGACCCCATTTCAGGATTCGGGGCGACCGGAATCGACCGCTCCTGGCGGCCCTCCGCAATACTCCAGACTTCCAGAGGCTGCTGATACCGCAGGACGACCAGCCGGTCGGCTCCGGCAAACCGGATCTCCGGTGTGAGAGAGATTCTGGTCTTTTCCAGCGGGATCTCGGCAGCCACCTGGCCGCTTTTCACGTCGAACAGCAGCAGCTGGTCTTCAGTTGATGACAGGCAGGCAAACCATTTGCCATTCGGTCCCAGCACGCCCCGCTGCATCCCCAGACCGGCCTGGATGCGGCCAATCTGCTTTCTGGTCGACAGATCCCAGATTTCCCGTTCATTCGTCGGTATGAAATTATTGCCCAGCGCCACGAACCGGCTGGTGTGTTCCGGGTAGATCGTGATCTGGCTTCCCCGCCCCGAAAACGGAATCCGAATCCTGCGGGGCGATGGCTCGAAGGAATTGGCCACGGGATCGGCCTGGACATCCCACTTGACCGGAGGAGCAACGGCGGACTTGCCGATGGTTTCGTCGGTATTTGCCGCGGTCGATGCGGTGGCGGCGGAACTGTTGGACGGTTTGCCGGAGGTGGAACCGGCCCTGTCACCGTCAGCCGAGCCGGCGTTCGTGGAGTTGCCGGGAAGAGGGAACTGAAACCGGCGCGGTGGTTCAGGGGGGCGCTGGGGGGCGCTGTTCGAATCGAAATGGACGACCTCCGCCTCCGCAGGTGCTGCCGGTGCATTGAACAGCAGCCTGACAGCTCCCACGGTCAGCATGACCAGCAGCAGGGCGCCTCCGGCACCAACCGAAATCAATACGGTCGGGTTCGGGCTGGACGACCTCCCGCGCGACCTGCCGGAATTCCAGGAGCCGGCTGCACCGCCCCCGCTCCGACTGAGGGGAGTTACTGATGAATCAAAATCGTCGTCATAATCATCGTCCGGACTCACCACAATCGGTGAGCGGCATTCCCGGCAGCGTATTCGCCGGCCGGCCATTTCGTCTCTGACTTTCATCGTCGTAAAGCAATTGTCGCAAACGACTTCAATCGCCATGGCAGGTCACTCGCTGCAGATCATGATGCGAAGAGACTGTGTCCGTACGATCTGCAGTCAGCAGGGCGGAATGCCTGCCGTGATGCCCCCGCGGACGGTCTCGATCAGAACACAAAGACAGGTGGACTGCAGTATTGCAATACTGGCCGGACGTTTCCACTCAAAATCAGGTGGAACGTCCAGGCAGCCGGAACTGCGGGCGGGCGGTTCCCCTGCGGCCGCCAGGAGCGACTGCGGGCCAGCTCAATCCGAAGGGCAGCGCAGCGCCCGGGCGTCCCACACATCATCGAATCTCTTGCAGATCACATGAATCATATGGGCCTGCTCGTTCAGTCCGCCGGCATCCCCGGAATTGTAGATATGATGCCAGGAATCGCAGAGCGGCTGAGTCACAATCCGGTTGGCGCACAGGCGGTAGGACAACAGCGCTTCGTTGTTGACGACAAAACCCAGGCGCGTTATCTCCGCCAGCAGGTCGGGGAAATCCGCGGCGAAGAAGCTGATGCGGTCCACATCGGATTGCGCGATTCCGATAATTCCCGTGTTCGGCACTTCATGTGGCCGGCGGATGCCGTTCGACGCCAGCATCCGTCCCACGGCTTCATGTTTCGTGGCCGGGCTCCGCTCCGACTTGAAGGGCTGATCCGCCCGCATCGGTTTCTGCGGGTACAGGCAGACGCCCCGGGAGAAGTCGAACTCCTCGAAAATCGATTGAAAGGTGTTGGGAACGATATCAAAATCGCAATAGAGAATTTCGTCGTAGGTCTCGGCGAAATGCTCCAGCAGAAAGATCTTGTACAGATTGATCAACTGGTAGGTCGACATCGCGGGCATGCGGCGGCAGAACTGCCGGAACCGTGCATCATCACCCAAGAGAAAGAAGTCCGCGCCGCACAGCACTGCATATGACGCCAGCCCCGCACGCAGTCTGTCGTAGTGGCGGCGAAACTCAATCTGCGTTCTGCGCGATTTGGATACGGACGGATCATCACCGCGGTAGTATTCCGTGTCGCGGGCGATTTCCTCTTCGCTCAGCTCAAAATAAACCGTGTAGACGACACGTTTCATTGGGCAATTACCATGTGACAGGCAAGGTCTCCCACCGTCAGCGCGCCGCGATAATGCTGATTCGGTGCCCGGTACCTCGCGATTTCGGCCAGCTCACTGATCGGTGCTGCGCCGCTCTCCGGCCGCCCGCCCGCAGGCCGGCAGCTCTGCAGGACGACAATCGTATCCGCCGATTTTCCGGCCAGAAGCTGTGCGGGCAGGTGTTCCGGCAACAGGTGGCACGAAGGGCAGATAATCACGTTGAAAGCCCCCGCGTCCGGTTGATAATCAGCCCAGTCCACAGTCGTAAACCGGATCGAACGGTCCGGGTCCAGTTCCCGCCCGAGGATCTCGCATTCCGTCGAGTTATCGAAACTCGTTATCGGAGCATCCGGAGTTCTCGACCGCACCAGCTGCGCAAGCAGACCGTACCTGCCGGGCAGAATACAGAAGCTGCATCGGGTCAGGTCGGCGAACTGTTCCAGGGTATCCACCAGCCACAGATGGCGCAGCACTTCGGAATCAGTCAGCGAGTGAGCCAGCTGCGGTATGCGGGAACCCCGTTCGCGCAGCAAGAAATCGTTCACGCGGGAATTCGCCAGGCGGGCGAACCGGTCGATTCCGGCCTGTGCGAGCATCTGCTCGAGGTTCATGGTGGTTGACAACAGACGCAGGAGGGAAGAGATTTCGGAGCGGGCCGGCGAGAAACGAGAGCCCATCATGCCAAATTCGCAGACCGGTCTCAAGGGACGCCTTCGGCCGGCATGTCGCGCCGGACCCGCAGAAGAGGCATTACGCACACGTGCGGTTTCGGGGAGTGTTCGCGTCCGCGGAGCAGGATCAACAGGAAGCAGGTAACCGGTGGGTGACGCAATACACAATTCCACGGGGCTGAACGTCCTCTGCGTCAAATGGGGCGACAAGTACCATGCGGATGATGTCAACCGGCTGCAGGCGATGATTGCCGAGCATCTGACGCTGCCGCACCGTTTCTACTGCTACACGGACGACCCGGAGGGAGTCCGCGCCGACATTATTCCGATAGCCGTGGATAATCGGCTGACCGTATGGTGGAACAAGCTGGCCCTGTTTCAGCGGGGGTTCGGCGGGCTGGAAGGCCGGATGCTGTTTCTCGATCTCGATGTTGTCGTGCAGAGAAACATCGACGACCTCGTCTGGTATCATCCCCAGGGCCTCACCTGTGTGGAAGCCTTCTGGAAGGGTCCGCAGGCCATTAATACGGTCAATTACAATATGAATATCAACTCATCCGTCATGACATGGAACGCGGGTGAGTGCGGGGCGATCTGGAATCACTTCGCAGCTCATGAAACGGAGATGCTGGAACGCTATATCGGCATGGACCGGTTTCTGTTCCACGAAGGGTTTGAACTGCGGCACTGGCCCCGGGGCTGGATCTATTCCCGGCTGAACGGGATCGACCTGAGACCGTTCTACTACTCCTACAGGAAACACCTCCACTGCGAGGTGTTCTCGTTCCCCGAGACGCGTATCTGCCTGCTGAACGGCGTCTGGACGATGCCGCCGGAGAAGGAGCGGGAGTTCCGGCCGAAGAGGGGCCTGCAACACCATCGTTGACCCGTGACGAACGAACTGTCGGTGTTCCATGCCGTGCACAGGTGTTGTGCCGCGCGGCGGCAGCGACCATTGCCGGATCATTTAACTGGCGAACCGGGGATCGTCGGGGCAGGGAAGTCGTAATGCGGAATTACTCCGCACTGTCGTCCTGCAGCCGGCTGATATCCACCCGCAGGCGTACTTTGTCGCTGACCGGTTGACCCGCCCGTACATCGTCTTCCGTGAAAACGGCCAGCAGCACGGCCCCGGTGGGTGTTCGCTGAAAATCATAAATCACGTAGATCGTACCATCTTCAGCCTGAACCGCATCTGGATAGGTGACGTCGTGGCGTTCATCAATCATCAGGCCACCCTGCCATGTGTGGCCTTCATCGTCGGAGACATAGGCCATCAACTGTTCCCGCCGGGTCCGCTGGTCGAGCGGACCGTGCTTCACCAGCAGCAAACTGCCGGACAACAGCCGCCGCACGAAGAACCGTGATGTGGGATGGGGCAGGGGACTGCGGGTTACGGTCGACCAGGTCTTCCCCTGATCATGGGACACTGTTTCCGCCAGGCCACGGCGACGGACCAGCATCCATAATGAGCCATCCTTCCGCTCGACAATCATGGGTTCATCCGGCCCGCGGTGTTCCGGCGGCAAAACATTTGCCGTTCCGCGCAGCTCGAATGACTGCCCCTGATCGCTGGAGGCATACACGCGGATACTGTTGTCGGTCTTCCAGACCGAAGCCGGCAGCAGCCAGTCTCCGTTCGACAGGACCGTCGGCTTGTTCAGCAGAATACCGTCGCCCAGCCGGCGGGGTTCCGTCCAGCGGGGCTCTTCGGCGTCGGGCTCAGCTGTCATGATGGTCCATACGCCATAACGACCGTCCTGGGCTCCCTGGCTCTGGCCCCAGAACAGCCACATCTGCCCGGCGGGATCCATCCAGATGGCGGCGGACATGGCCCGCACTCCCCGGCGGGGCAGAATCATCAGCTGCGGATCAGACCAGCTTCGCCCGTCGTTATCGCTCCGCACCAGCACCTGATAGTTGCGGGAACTCTCCACATCGCGGCCATACACGGCCCACAACCGGCCGCTGGCCGTGCGTTCGATGCCCGGGACGCCCTGCCGCGTGGTGGGAGGGATATGCTTTTTCCACGGTGACCTGATGATATACGCCGGCTGCAGGGCGAGGTCAGCTTCTGGTGAGCTGTCGGTCGCCTTGACGGTTCGCTCTTCGGCAGCCGCAGCTGGCAAGGTGATCAGGCAGGCAGTCAGCAGGAGCAGGATTCTCATGGGGAAGGCTTTCGGGTGTCTGCCCGCTGGCAGAGATCGCACAGGTCTGGCAGGCATTTTCCTTTAACCCAACACCTGCAGCTGTTCCAGCGGGACGAGGGCATTCAGGCTGCCGGAGCGGAAGCCTTCCAGGTCGATGGTCACGCAGCGGAAGCCCAGTTCCTTCAGCTTCGCGGTGATGGCGGTGCGGGTGGCTGGTTCCAGCAGGCGGGGCAGTTCGTTCAGCGGGACTTCGATCCGCGCGAGGTCGGCCGCTTCGTGACGGACCCGCAGCTCGCGAATGCCGAGCAACTGCTTAATGTGTGCTTCTGCCGCGTCGACCCGCTGGACACGTTCGGGGGTGGCCTCCACACCGTAGGCAATCCGGCTGGAAAGGCAGGGGCTGGCGGGTCGGTCCCACACGGGGAGTTCCCAGTAACGGGCCAGTTCCCTGACATCGTGCTTGGTAAGGCCGCACTCCAGCAGCGGGCTTAATACCTGATGTTCGGCAGCCGCTTTCATGCCGGGTCGGTGATCGCCCCGGTCGTCGAGATTGGCACCGTTGATAATCACATCGAACTCGATACCGCTGGCCGGCAGGGCATCGACCAGGCGGGAATACAGTTCGGTCTTGCAGAAGTAGCAGCGGTCGGGGGCGTTCTTTACATAATCGGGATTGGCGAATTCCCGGGTATAGATCACCTGGTGGCGAATCCCGATCAGCTCGGCCAGTTCGCGGGCCTGTTCCACTTCGCCGGTGGCCAGGCTGGAGCTGCTGGCCGTCACCGCGATGGCCCGCTCTCCGCAGGCCAGCTGCGCGGCTTTGGCTGCCACGGCACTGTCGACTCCGCCGGAGAACGCCACCGCGACCCGGCCCAGCGAAGCGAGCCGTTTCAGCAGAGTGTCCCGCTGCGCCAGCGTGCGGGCGGAAGGCGGCTGGGGGCTGTGGTCTGCTGCTGCCATGATGGTGCTCTGTCAAAGTCCGCGGGAAGTTTCTTCGGCCCGGTGATTCAGCGGGGCAGGTCGCTGCTGTCCTGCCCTGCATTCTAACGGGAAGAGCGGCCCCGTCACGGTGTCTGGCGGCCTGAGGCGCACCTGATTTCGTATTGCGGGCACCCGATCAATGCGGCGCATGCTGGTGGAAGGTCGATTTTCCGGTTCCGCGGGCAGGTTTCCGGGGACAAATTTGTGGCCCGAAGCTGCTTCTGTCAAACGTGTTGCGCAAACGGGAGCGGTGCGGGGGCAGTTTGATGGCGAACATCTGCCCGCTGAACCGGGTTATTAACAGGAGGAAACAGCCTGCCCGCTGCCGGCTGCCAGCGCATGCGCCGGCCCGATTTCGACCGGCCAGGCAGCACCGACCACGGGCCGCCACCGGGACTTCCGGCATTCTGGTCTTGAATGCCGGGCCGGTTCCGGGGATGCTGGGTAGAGATGGAGCGGGGTGATGCTGCGCACAGGGCTCCCGGCCCTGTGCTTCCCTCCATCACCCCATCTGTACATCGCTCTGTCCCAGCAGCCTGATTGACCGAACTGGCCCTGCCGCCTGGCAGGCCCCCGTCGATGGATTCCCCGGAGTCTGTCGGCAGCTGGCTGGTTGAATTTCTGACGGCTGAGGTACTGAAGAGAAGCCTTCCCCGGAAAGCGATTTCCATGAGAAACTGCCTGATCTGCCTGATGCTGCTGTCCGCAGGCAGCAGTTACCTGTCATCTCCCCCGGTCGCCGAAGCGGCGGACCTGACAACCGAGCAGCGGCGCGAGCTGAGCCAGATCCGCAAGGATCTGGGCGGTGTGTCATCGCTGATTCGCCGGAAGAAACTGGATGAGGCGGCGGAAGTCGTGGCCGAGGCGGAGAAGAAAATTTCGGCGATCATGGCTGCGGCCGGAGTCGATGAGAACGACAGGCAGATTGCTTCGGCGCTGCGGCTGCTGACCACCCGCAAATCGCTGATGGCCCGCGCCACGGGGAACAACCCCGACGCGGTCAGCTTTGAAAACGATGTGGCCCCCATTCTGGCGAAAAACTGTCTGAACTGTCACGGGAACCGGGCCAGCGGTGGATTGAGCCTGGAAACCTTTGCCGGCATGCAGAAGGGCGGTCGCAGTGGCCCGCTGCTGCAGATTGGCAATGCG
>JAGQPV010000167.1 GCA_020426545.1 Planctomycetaceae bacterium | reverse complement strand
CGCTGCAGTTTGTGGACCGCGTGCAGGGTGCCCTGACGAATCCAGACGCCCATCAGGCTGCTGGTGGAAGGTGCTGGTTCCGGAGCAACTTCCACATCGAGATCCAGAGCGTACGACACCAGCCGTTCCGACTTCGGCGGCAGGTCGGGCAACCGGGCATCGCCCGCATAGGCCCCGCCGTCGAACACAGTCACCGGTCCCTGCATCAGGTGCAGATCGGTCGAGTTCTTCAGCCGCAGGCCGTTCATCGGGTGCTTCGCGTGCGTCTGCTGGCTGTAGATCGACAGCTTTTCGCCTTCCACATCGGCATTCACAATCGGCAGCATGGCCGACTTCCTCCGCCCGATGCTGACGGCTTCATCGATCCGGTACTGAAACAGCTCGCCCACATCGCCCGCATCAGCCAGCGACTGCACGGAGCCGGACATGTCCATCATGCCCGCACCACCTCCGAAGCCACCGCCACCCAGCTGAACGGGAGCCGCCGGCAGGGCCTGCCGCATGCGCTTGCCAGCCGCTTTGCGGGCCGCATTGCCAGCCAGCTGTTCCTGCATGCGGTCAGATTCCGGTTCCGCCATACGGCGGAAGTCGGCCTCGGTGCCGTCCATGTCCTGGTCGTACACCTTCGGTGCCAGCGACGAGTACAGCTCCGGCACGACCAGCGGCCGCTGCACATACAGCGGCTCGTACAGGTCCATGCGGAAAGAAACCGGCCGGCCGGAAATCAATGTCAGCGCGACATCGCTCCAGTCGGATTCGGTCGTGTTCTCCACAATCGCCCAGCCCTGCATGTGGGGGGCTTTGTCGTCATCCAGTACCAGCCGGTAGCTGGTCTTCCACACCGGCGTTTCCTGGATGTAGCCCAGCCGCACCTGTCGTTCGCCCTCGCCGCGGAAGGCCAGCTGCACCGTTTTCTGATCGTTCGAATTCTTCGAAGCCAGCACGGCCAGGGCCTGCAGAAATTCCGCATTCAGCTTCTCATCCTGCAGCCGCAGCGACTCGACCTGAGACAGCGGAATCGAGCGCAGCTGGCCGCCATCAGTAAACAGATTGAGGACGGTTTCCTCCAGAATCTCATCGTCGACTTTCCGCTTCCGCTGTTCGACCGACAGAATCTTTCCGGAGACTTCATCGGGCACCGCCACCGTAATCGCGGCCCCGCGAATCTGCTGCAGCAGCTCGGCCATACCCACGTTTTCGGTCAGATCGACAGAGAACGTCTGCAGCGTGCGGGTGACGGGATCCCGGCTTTCGTAAGTGACGGCGGAGATCGTCCCCCCGCCCAGATCCTGCACCACCAGGCTTTTGAGCAGATCGTTGATGTCATCCACCTCGAACTTCAGCGAGATGTCCGAATTGCCCGAGACCTGGCCGGATTGTTCGAAATAGCCCACGCCCGAACTGAACAGCACGACCCTTCGCAGCGAGACGTCGGATTTCTCTTTCTCCGCAGCTGGTTTCTGCTTCTGCATGGGGCGTGCCTCCTGTGCGGTGACTGTCTGTCCCGGCGGCAGAAGGGTGGCCAGTGCCAGCAGCAGCGGGGTCAGCGATCGGGTTCCGTGTTGATAGTTCGTCCAGCCGGCGCGCATGGTCGTATGCCCTGATTGAAGAATGTCCCGCGAAGGAACCGGAGACGGTTCGCCTCAGGCGGGCGGCATCAGAATGTGGAGTTCAGGTCAGCGGGCTGACTGAGCACATTTCAGCATAACGTGGCGGAGGCCCCGCACGGAACAGCCGGCCCGCAGGAAAAGAAAAGACGCACGCCCCGCCCGAACAGTTCCCGGCAAATCCGTGATTCCCGGCAGCCAACCACTGCAGTGTGGCACGTCCCGGAGGCACGAAGGGCGTAGTGTCTCTTATGCCCCTCTCCTGGGGGAGAGGGGTTTGGGGTGAGGGGGGCTGCTCTTCACGTCCCTCCCTGCCAGGGAGGGATTAAGGGAGGGTCTGAGTCTTCCCGCAACCCGAGGCCAGCAGATGGCAGGGTGCCGCGGGTGGCTGGTCTTCCCTGAATCCTGAACCCCGGCCACTGACCCGCCACCTGGCTCACACGTCGAGGCCCATCATCCGCATCAGCTCGAGGGCGTTGCTCTTCTGCACCACGCCGGGCCGAATGCGGTAGTCGAAGGTCATTTTCCCGTCGACCAGGTGATCTTCGAAGTGGATGTTCCTGGCGTGCTCGCCAAACTCGCCGACGATCTCTGTCAGTGCCAGGTCGTGAGTGGTCACCAGCCCGATGGCTCCCGAGGCAATCAGCTTGCGGATGACACCTTCCGAGCCGACGCGGCGATCATGCGAGTTGGTTCCCTGCAGAATTTCATCCAGCAGGAACAGCAGCGGGCGTTCGCCATCGGTCAGTTCCACGACCGCCTTCAGCCGGCGAATGACCGCATAAAACAGCGACGTGCCTGCCTGCAGGGAATCATGAACCCGCATGGCCGTGCCCACCTGCACTGAGGTCAGCCGCAGGCTGCCGGCGCAGACCGGCCCGCCGGCCAGGGCCAGCACGGTATTCGTGCCGATGGTGCGGAGCAGGGTGCTTTTGCCCGACATGTTGGAGCCGCTGACCAGCAGCAGTTGCAGCCCCCGGCCCAGCGAGACATCGTTGCGGACGCACTGCGAAGTCGGCAGCAGCGGGTGGCCCAGGGCTTCCGCCTCGAGCAGCGGGCCGGCTGTCCCGGCATCCAGCACTTCAGGGAAGGGGTGTTCCGGCTTTTCGAAGGAATAACCCGCCAGCGAGGACAGCGCTTCAAATTCCCCCACGGCAGCCAGCCAGTCGGGAATGTGGGAACCCACCGTTTCCCGCCAGCGTTCGATGCCGGCCACCGCATGCATCGGCAGGCACAGCACAAAGGCCACCATCGCGAAGAACTGATTCTGCAGGCAGTTGTTCAGGTGGCGGATTCTCCGATGCAGGCTGTGAATCTGCACGGAGGGCGGCAGCGATTCTGTGGTCAGCCGGGTCCGCAGGCTGGCCAGGGCGGGAGAATGAAACTCCCGCGATTCGATCAGCTCCATCACCTGGGTCAGAATCGCCAGACCGCTGCCAGCCTCGTCCGCCTGGCGGGCCATGTCGTGAATCTGCCGGCGATGCACAAACAGGAATACAGCTTCCAGCAGCAGCACCAGCACAAAGGCCGAGGGCCGGCCGTTCTCGGGCACCAGCCACCATGCCAGTGCCACAATCGCAGCCACGCCCAGTAATGCCGCAGTCACCCGCTGCCGGCGGGAAACCGGCCGGGCCGGCTGCTGTGCCCAGTGCACCAGCTGGTTCTGGTCCAGCTCATCGTGGACCCGGCCTTCCAGCAGGGCCAGCTGCTCGCGGAGATCGCAGTCGGGCCGCAGTTCCCGCACGGCTTCCTGCCGCGTGCTGACGGTCGCTGCATCGGCGGGGCTGCACAGCCAGGCCGCCAGCGTATCTTCACCCAGGCGGGTGCGGGCCGTGCAGATTCTCTGAAACAGCGAGCCATCGCCGAACAGATCCAGATCGCCCGCGTACAGATGTTCGGCCTGCAGATAGCGGGTGCCGGCCACTCCGGTGCCGTGCCAGTTGTCATCGAGGCGAGCCAGGGCCGCTTCATAATGCCGCACCGCTGCCCGGCCGGCTTCCAGCCGGGCCATGATGCGGCTGTGAACCAGCACCAGTACGGTGAACAGAGAGATTCCGCCCGCCAGCAGGCTCCAGGTGAGCGAGGTTTCCCACCGCGCCAGCGAAGTCAGCACGAGGCCCAGAAACAGCAGGAAAGTCAGCCCGCGAGCGACCGACAGGCGGTCGCCTGTCTGCTCCAGCTGGCCTGCCTGTTCCCTGCGGCTTTGCAGCCGGCGGGAATACTCCGCTGCGGGAGCCAACGACTCGGATTCCACCATCGGGCTGGCCGTCGCTCTCCGAATATCTGCAGTGCTCCGGCCACCGTCTGGCCGAAAAAAATACCTGAATCACCCGCAGTCGCTGCCCGTTTCCAGACCGGCAGGATACCCGGTTTTACCCGATCGGCCCGATTCAGGCCAGGCCGAACGTATCCTCCGCCATCCAGCAGGTGGCAGGGAATTCTCAGCCGCAGCACGGGGGATTTCCCTGGGGTCTTGAGGGTAGGCGGCCCCGGTGACCGCGGATGGATGCCCCCGTCCTTTGTCCCGATCCTCCGTGCTAAACTGGGGTTGGTCACTGGTGGCTCACAGCCCCCCCAGGTGGCAGTACGGCTCGCATCGGCCGGGGGAGACTGGCCCCGGCAGGCGGCAGAGTGCCGGTTCCGAATGATTTTCTACTCGAAGCGTCCAGGTGCGGCGAAGAAAATCGGGTAGTATCCCGGGCGGCTGACCAGTAGATTCCCGAGATGGATTCGGGGGTTTACCCTCTCAAAATGGCGTGACAGCAGGGCCGGAGCGGCGGCTCTCCGAGAGTGGCTGGACGGCGGGCGGGCAGCCAGGGAAACTGATGTCACCCCGCAGGGGCGGTTCTGGTTGCCGTCAGCATGCCGGAAGTGGCCGGCGGAAATGCAGAATATCGCGGAGATTCGGGCACTCGGCACCAGGTGGAAGGCTCTCCATTCAGAGGAGCGATCTGCCCCGGGAGGGCTGCGCCAGCCCGCCGGAAGGCCTGACCTGCGGAAATTCTGTCAGGAGCGGGTGCTGATGTGCAGTTTCGTGTCAGCTGGAATGGCAGAGGACGAAAACGCGTTTAAGCCTGATTCAGGCAAGAGGGAGAGCGGTTGATGCCGGCAGAGAACGGACAGAGCCGGGTGGTGATAGAGGGAGTGCGCCCTCAGGTCGATGGAGGACGGTTTGCCGTCAAGCAGACCGTGGGCGACCTGGTGCAGGTGCAGGTCGATATGTTTGCCGATGGCCACGATGTGCTGGCCGGCGTGCTGATGTATCGGAAATCGGGCGAATCCACCTGGCAGGAAACACCGCTGATTCCCGACGTGAACGACCTGTGGGAAGCCAGTTTTCCGGTTGATACTCCCGGAAACTGGGAATTTACTTTCACCGGCTGGATCGACCGTTTCGCCTCCTGGCACCGCGACTTCCTGAAACGGGTGGCCGCCGAGCAGGATGTGCGGGTGGACCTGCTGACCGGGGCCGAGCTGGTCAGCGAGACGGTGGAGCACCTCCGGGAACAGGCCGGCAGCAGCCTGGAGCAGGATCTGGAGCGTCTGGCCGACTGGCAGCGGAGGCTGTCCGATTCGAATGCCACCAGTCACGTGACCCGCATCTGTGCCGACACCGGGCTGCCCCGGCTGATGGCGCGGCACTGTCCCCGGGAATTCGCCACCCGCTGCGAAACGATTTACCCCGTGCAGGTCGATCGTGAGCGGGGCCGGTTCAGCGCGTGGTACGAAATGTTCCCCCGTTCGGCTTCTCCCGATCCGTCCCGACCGGGCACCCTGCGGGATGTCCAGGCCCGGCTGCCCTATGTGGCCTCCATGGGGTTCGATGTCCTGTATCTGCCGCCGATTCATCCAATCGGCCGGCAGTTTCGCAAAGGGCCCAACAACGCGGAGAAAGCCGGCCCCGGAGATCCCGGCAGCCCGTGGGCCATTGGTGCGGCCGAAGGCGGGCACACGGCTATCGCTCCGGAACTGGGCACTCTGGCCGACTTCCGCCAGCTGGTGCAGGCCGCCCGCGGCTACGACATGGAAATTGCCCTCGATATCGCCTTCCAGTGCGCGCCGGATCATCCCTGGGTCCGCCAGCATCCGCAGTGGTTCCGGGCCCGGCCCGATGGCACGATTCAATATGCGGAAAACCCGCCCAAGAAGTACCAGGACATCTATCCGCTGAACTTTGAAACCGACGACTGGCAGGCCCTGTGGAATGCGCTGCGGGACGTGTTCCTGTACTGGATTCGCGAGGGCGTGAAGGTCTTCCGGGTCGATAATCCGCATACCAAGCCGTTCCCCTTCTGGGAGTGGTGCCTGGCGGAAATCCGCCGGGAGCACCCCGACGTGCTGTTTCTGGCCGAAGCCTTTACCCGGCCGAAAATCATGCACCGGCTCGGCAAGCTGGGTTACTCTCAGAGTTACACATATTTCACCTGGCGGAATACCAAAGAAGAGCTGACGGAGTATCTCGAAGAGCTGACCCAGACGGACGTGGCCAACTTCTATCGGCCGAATTTCTGGCCTTCCACGCCGGATATCCTGCATGCGGAGCTGCAGCTGGGCGGTCGGCCAACCTTTATGGCCCGGCTGGTGCTGGCAGCCACCATGACAGCCAGCTACGGGATCTACGGGCCTCCTTATGAACTGTGCTGGAACACGCCGGTGAAGGAAGGCAGCGAGGAATTCCTGAACTCGGAGAAATACCAGGTTCATCATCACGATCTGGATCAGCCCGGCAGCCTGCGCAGTCTGATGACGCAGCTGAACACCATCCGCAAAGAGCATCAGTGCCTGCAGCGGAACGAGTTCGTGCAGTTTCATCCGATCGATAACGATCAGCTGATCTGCTACAGCAAGCGTTCGGCCGATGCTGCGGAGATTATCTTCGTGGCGGTGAATCTGGACCCCGTTCATACGCAGTCCGGTTTTGTGGAACTCCCGCTGGAGGACTTCGACCTCGATCCCCAGCAGTCCTATCAGATGCATGATCTGCTCAGCGGTGCCCGGTACGTGTGGAACGGCCCGAGGAATTACATCGAACTCTCGCCGGAGGTGCTGCCCGCACACGTCTTCCGTATCAGAAGACAGGTCCGCACTGAGCGGGACTTTGAATATTACGAATAAGTGCCATCCCGACTGCCATCAGCAGCAGGCGGGCCTGGCAGCACGAAAGCACAGCAGGCGCTCGGCACAATAGAACTGAAGCAGGCCGTTCTTCCTGTCCGAATCGTCCAGCCGGCCCTTCTTCCATGGGGCCGGTTTCTCGCAGCCACGCCGCCACTGGCGTGATACGGCAGGTCTTCGGTCAGTCTTTAACGGCAGGAAAGTCAGGACACGGATGCTTATACAGCCGCAGCTTACCTCGGATTCCGAACGGGCCGGCAGCAGCGACGATCCGCTGTGGTATAAAGATGCCATCATTTATCAGCTGCACGTCCGTTCGTTTCATGACAGTAATGGCGACGGGATCGGCGATTTTCCCGGCCTGACGAGCAAGCTGGATTATCTTCAGGAACTGGGAGTCACCGCGCTGTGGCTGATGCCCTTTTATCCTTCTCCCCTGAAGGATGACGGGTACGATATTGCCGGCTATACCAGCGTCAACCCGATGTATGGCACGCTGGATGATTTCTCGCGTTTTCTGGAGGAAGCCCACCGGCGGGATCTGAAAGTCATCACCGAGCTGGTGATGAATCACACCTCAGACCAGCACCCGTGGTTTCAGAAGTCCAGAAAGGCGAAGCCAGGGGATCCCTGGCGGGATTACTACGTCTGGAGCGACACCACCGAGCGTTACCAGCAGACGCGGATTATCTTCCAGGATTTCGAAGCCTCCAACTGGACATGGGACCGGGAGGCAGGTGCTTATTACTGGCACCGGTTTTATTCTCACCAGCCCGACCTGAATTTCGAAAACCCGGCCGTGTGCGAAGCCATGACGGGGGTGCTCGATTTCTGGTTGAATCTGGGAGTGGATGCCTTTCGCCTGGATGCAGTGCCCTATCTGTTCGAGGAGGAGAACAGCAGCTGCGAGAACCTGCCGGAAACACACCAGTTTCTGAAGACGATGCGGAAGTATATCGACGAGCATTACCCCGGGCGGATGGTGCTGGCCGAAGCCAACCAGTGGCCGGAAGATGCGGCCGACTATTTCGGCGACGGCGACGAATGCAATATGAACTTCCATTTCCCGCTGATGCCGCGGCTGTTTATGGCCGTGCAGCGGGAAGACCGCTTTCCTGTGCTTGATATTCTGGATCAGACGCCGGAGATCCCCGAGAACTGCCAGTGGGCCATCTTTCTGCGGAACCACGACGAGCTGACGCTGGAAATGGTGACCGATGAAGAGCGGGACTATATGTACCGCTCCTATGCGGAAGACCCCCGTGCGCGAATTAACCTCGGGATTCGCCGCCGGCTGGCCCCGCTGCTGAAGAATAACCGCCGTAAGATCGAGCTGCTGAACGGGCTGCTGTTCTCGCTGCCGGGAACGCCGATTGTGTATTACGGCGATGAAATTCGCATGGGCGATAACATCTATCTGGGGGACCGCGACGGGGTGCGGACACCCATGCAGTGGACGCCCGACCGGAACGCGGGCTTTTCCCGGGCAAATCCGCAGCAGCTGTTCCTGCCGCCGGTGATTGATTCCGAATATCATTATGCCACCCGCAATGTGGAAACCGAGCAGAACAGTCCCCATTCGCTGCTGTGGTGGATGCGGTTTATTATCCGCCTCCGCAGTGCTCACCAGGTGTTCGGCCGGGGATCGATTGAATTCCTGACGCCGGAAAACCACCGGGTCCTGGTTTATCTGCGGGAGTACCAGGACGAGCTGGTACTGGTTGTGGCGAACCTGTCGCGGTATTCGCAGTGTGTCGAGCTGGACCTGGCCCGTCATCGGGGCCGGGTGCCGGTGGAGATGTTCGGGCAGACGAAATTCCCCATGGTGGGAGAACTGCCGTACTTCCTGACACTGGGACCGCACGGGTTTTACTGGTTCCGGCTGGAATGGCCTGCCGGCGAAAGCGTGCGGTACACGCCCGAAGAACTGCCAGCCGTGACGGTCGAGGGAGACTGGGACCAGCTGTTTGCCAGCACCGGCCGGCGGCGGCTGGAGGAACTGCTGCAGGACTGGATTCGCCGGCACCGCTGGTTTGGCGGAAAGGCCCGCACCATTCAGCAGGTGGAGCTGGAACACGTGCAGTTCCTGGAAACCCGGAGCACAGCCGAAGACGCTGCAGACGAACCATTCTGCCTGGCGGTCGCGCGGGTGATTTACACCGAAGGCGAGCCGGACGGGTACCTGCTGCCGTGGGTCTTTGCCTCGCAGTCCCGGGCTGCGGATATTCTGGCCGATCGCCCTGCCGCTGGTGTGCTGTCGGTCACGAACTCGACGACGGGACAGCAGGCCTGGCTGTGTGATGCCACGGGAGAAAGCGAACTGTGGGCCGCGCTGATTCAGGGCCTGACCGCCGGCAAAACCTGGCAGAGTGGAGATGTCGCCATCAGCGGCTTCCTGACTTCCGCCGCGGCCGACATCCTGGCAAACGATCAGCCCCTGCCGGATCCGCATGTCTTTGGCGGGCAGCAGAGCAATACGTCGGCCATTTTCGGCAACCAGGCAATCCTCAAGCTGTTCCGGAGAGTCAGCCGGGGCATGAATCCGGACCTCGAAATCGGCCGCTATCTGACGGAACGGCAGCCGTTCGCCCATGTGCCGGCCATTATTGGCGGCCTCGAACTGAAGGATGGCAACGGTCAGCCGTCGACTCTGGCGGTCCTGCAGCAGTTCGTGCCCAACGAGGGCGATGCCTGGCAGCTGACGCTGGACGAACTGGACCGCTACCTCGAAAGCGTCACGTCCGAGTACAGCGAAATCGTGCCCGGTCCGGCTGTACTTCCCGCGCTGACTCCTCTCGAACTGGCGGACCGCGAGCTGCCTGAGCTGGCGCAGCAGGTTATCGGTCCCAGTCTGGCCTTGGCGGAACTGCTGGGGCAGCGGACCGCCGAGCTGCATAATGTGCTGGCGGCCGACAGGGAACATGCGGACTTCGCGCCGCTTCCGTTCACGTCGCACTACCAGCGGAGTCTGTATCAGTCGATGCGGACGCAGGCCCACCAGACGTTACGTCTGCTGCGACGACGTCAGAGCAGTCTCAGCGAAGAACTGCACCCCGCCGTGAACCAGATTCTGGAGCGGGAAGATGCCATCGTCAACTGGTTCCAGCGGCTGACCACCGGGCCGATTTCCGCCTCGCGAATTCGCTGCCACGGAGATTACCACCTCGGCCAGGTGCTGTTTACCGGTAAGGATTTTCTGATCATCGATTTCGAAGGCGAGCCGGATCGGCCCGTCAGCGAACGGCGGATCAGGCGGTCTCCCCTGCGTGATGTGGCCGGCATGCTCCGCTCGTTCCATTACGCAACCAGCACGGCTCTGCTCACACGGCTGCCCGCGACGGTCACCGGTCAGGAAGCCCGGGAGGCCGCCCGCCGCTGGCTGGAAGTCTGGTATCTGTGGAATTCGGCCAGTTTCCTCCGCGGATGGCTGGAGCATCTGGAGGTCCCCGGTCTGGTTCCCGAGGATCCCGCCACCCTCAAGGCGCTGCTTGATTCGTATGAAGTGGAGAAGCTCCTGTACGAACTGAGCTACGAACTCAATA
>JAGQPV010000166.1 GCA_020426545.1 Planctomycetaceae bacterium | reverse complement strand
CCGTTGCTGATCTGCTCGTGGAACAGCGGAATGACTGAACCGCGGGAAGCCAGCACGTTGCCGTACCGGGTGCAGATGAAACGCGTCTCGGGGCAGAGGATGTTCGCCGAAGTGAAAATCCGCTCGTGAACGGCTTTGGTCAGGCCCATGACATTCACGGGTTTGCAGGCTTTATCGGTGCTGATGCCAACCACCGTATCGACCGGCAGCTTCAGTTCGCGAATGGCCCGCACAATGTTGGAGGGCCCGCTGCAGTTGGTGGCGACCGCCTGTTCCGGGAAGTATTCGCAGTTGGGCACCTGCTTGAGTGCGGCGGCGTTAATCACCACATCCACATCCCGCATGGCCGAGGCCACATCGGCATAGTTCCGGATGTCGCCCAGCCGGAATTCCAGCCGGTTGAGGAAGTTACTGTAAATCGTTTCGTCAGTGGTGACCTTCTTATGCAGCCAGGCCATCCGCATGTCGTGCTGCTTGGCTTCATCCCGCGAGAGGACGACGACTTTATCGGGCAGGCCGATTTCTCCCGTCAGCAGACGGCGGACCAGCACCTTGCCCATAGAGCCGGTTCCACCCGTGACGAGCACCCGCTTATGATCCAGGAATGGCTGCTGCATGCGAAGTGTCTCTTCCGTGGAATGATTGTTGGTTTCAGGCGGCTTCATGAAGTTCGCTCCTGTTCTGAATCTGTGCGGCAAGCTCATCCAGCATGTCTGGCCAGGCGGGGACGCGATATCCCGTCTGCCGGGCGAACTCCGTACCGTCCAGGCTTCGGTCGCAGTGAAATGAGTCGTCGGGCGTGATGGTCAGATCCTGCCGGCCCAGCTTTGCCGACAGGCTCGAAAGCAGCTCATATTTATTGATCGGCTCGGCAGCCACCTGCCACAGCCCGTGCAGTTCGGGCTGTCTGGTCAGGACAAATTCGAGAATGCGGGCCATCTCGGCAGTCGTCACACCGGAATAGATAGCTGAGGTGAAGCCCCGGATCGCTCCGTGCTGTGCCAGAAACCACTCGATCAGGCTCTGATGCTCGGACAGTTCCAGCCCGATGATGGACGACCTGATAGTGAGGGTTCCCGGCGATGTCAGCTCGCCCAGAGCCTTGCTGCGGCCGTACAGGTCTGTGGCGTCGGGCGGATCGGTCTGGAGATAGCCGCCCCGTTTTCCGTTGAACACGCAGTCGGTGCTCAGCTGAATCAGCCGGGCACCGGCATCACCGCACAGCTGCTGCAGCTGGTGCGGTACGAGAGCATTGATCTGGATGGAAGGCACAGCCAGGCTGGCGGCGGCCCGCTGTTTAATGACTCCCGTGCAGTTCACCACGGCTTCGGGACGGAAGCTGTCAATCACTTCCCGCAGCCGGTCGGTGTGGCACACATCGACAGAATCGATCGTGTTACCGCGATGGAACAGGCCGTAGCGGGCATAGTTCTCCAGCGGACCACGGACGGTCACGCGGACGTCGTGCCGGTTCTGCCAGGATTTGAGCAGCTGGTGACCCAGCATGCCGTTTCCACCGAGGATCAGGCAGCGCATCGTTCCACTTTCGTTGTAGGTGTGTCCCGGCTGTTGAGGACGGAACCGCAGTCGAATGGTCCCTGTTTACCGGCTGCCAGATCGCGTGCCAGCTGTTCCAGCCGGTCGAGCAGCATGCTGCGGTTGAAATGCTGCTGGTAACAGGTCAGCGCATTCTGCTGCCACTGCCGGTGCCGGGCTTCGCTGCTGTGCAGCATCTGCCGGGCGGCGGCGGCCAGGGCTGCGGGATCTTCGGGCGGAGCCACCAGGCCCGCATCGGCCTGACGGATCACATCGGCGGGAGTTCCCTCCACACTGCCCAGCACGGGCCGGCCACAGGCCAGGTAAGACTGCAGCCGGCTGGGAATGGTGCGGGCGAAAATCGGGTTCCGCCGCAAGGTCATCAGCATGGCGTCGGCAGCGGCGAAGTAACGGGGCATGCTTTCCATTGGCCGGCGACCGGTGAGGTGGACCGTCTGTTCCAGCGACTGGTCCCGCACTTCCTGCTCCACGGCGGCCCGTTCGTGCCCGTCTCCCACAATGATCCATTTCAGCCGGGGTTCATCGCGGCAGAGAGCGGCCGCCTGGAGAATGGTGGGCATCGACTGAGACGATCCGATATTCCCGGCGAACATCAGCCGGAAGCCCTGCGGCAGTTCGCGGTCTTCCGCTGCGGCCGATTCCCGACTGACCGGCTGATACAGGTCTTCGGCCCAGTTCGGCAGTTCGGCAATCCGCGCCGGGTCGACTCCCTGCTGCTCGATGACAGAGCGGAAGCCGGGGGACTGAATCAGCAGCAGATCGCTGTGGCGGTAAATCTGCCGGACGGCCCGGTCGACGGCGCCCAGCACGAATGGAGAATTCACATGGCCGGTGGCGGAGAGCGATTCGGGCCACAAGTCCTGCAGCCACAGGGCCAGCGGGGCCCGCTTCCATTTTTTCATGACGATGGCGGGCCAGCCCACCAGCACGGGCGAGACCACGAACGACAGAATCACATCGACCTGCTGTCCCCGGCACAGCCACGGCCCCAGAGCCGAAGCGCTGGCGGCAAACGAAAGATAGTTGGCAGCCAGCCGGGTGCCGCTGGCACTGCCGCGCGGCAGCAGGGGCACCCGCGCCACGGGGATTCCGTCGAAATCGTCCCGCCACTTCAGCTGGCTGTGGCCTTCGTAAACCCGGCCATCGGGGTAGTTCGGCTGGCCGGTCAGGACAGAAACATTGTGCCCGCGATTGCGCAGCTCCAGCGCCAGATCGTTGATGCGAAAAGATTCCGGCCAGAAATACTGGCTGACGATCAGAATATTCATGATACGACTGAAGGAGTGCTGGTCGGTTGAACACACGCACTTCCACGACGCGGGTCAGGCGGAATTGCCGTCGAGGGCGGCTTCCGCGGCAGCAGCGTCGTGCGGCAATTTCTGCCGGAGACAAACCGGGGAAGTGCCCAATGACAGGTTCGGGAATTTGCGTCAAGATGAGAATGCCCGTTTCCGCCAGACGAAATGCCCGCGGCGGGGTGTATTCCCCGTCAGAGATATTCCTAGCAACCTGCGGCTGGCAAACAGCCTGCGGCCTGAGCAAGTCGCTCCGTCGCAGGTTTCCGGCCGGAAAAAGGAAACCCGCGGGCACAACCAGTGGAATGGCCTCCACGTAAAATTGGGGAAACCGGGACAACAGGGGAGGGGCTCGATGGCTTATCGTTTTCGCAGAACAGAATCCGTGCAGAACGGCCTGAAACGCATTGCGCGAAAACAGGTTCAACAGGCCATCGCCGAGATGGAGGAACCGGCCGGCGACCTGCATGAGGCCGTGCATCAGGTTCGCAAACGATTCAAGAAGATGCGCGGGCTGCTGCGGCTGGTGCGGCCGGGGTTCCCCCAATATGCCGAGGAAAACGCCTGGTATCGGGATGCGGGCCGGGAAATCTCGCGAGTGCGGGATGCCGAATCGATGAAGAATACCGCGGCGAAACTCGTCTCTCGGGAAGATTCTTCCGAACTGAGAGAGGCGTTGCAGGCACTGAATGCCGCACTCCTGGACCGTCAGGCACGCATCACAGCGGAAGCGGCCGGACTGGAAGAGCAACTGCTCCGGCTGGCGGCCGACCAGCGGGACGCCCTGGACCGGATTGACTCCTGGCGGGTGAAGGGGCAGCCGGATTCCACAGTGATGAAGGGCCTGAAGCAGACCTATACGCGGGGTTTCGATGCCCTGAATCTGCTTGAATCGGAAGACACCACGGACGACGCGGACTGGCACGAGTGGCGCAAGCGGGTAAAGTACCACTGGTACCATACCCGGCTGCTGGTTTCCGTCTGGAAGCCGGTCATGACGGCGCGGAAGAAAGAGCTGTCGAGGCTGTCCGACCTGCTGGGCGACGAGCACGATCTCTCAGTCCTGCGGGAACTGCTGGCCCGCGAAGACGGAGTGGCTGGCGGCGCGGGACCAGAGAAGCTGATTCGGCGGCGGATGGACAACCGCCAGCAGCAGCTGCGGCAGCAGGCGGTGAACCTCGGCTGCCGGGTCTTCGCCGATCGACCTTCGGTGTTTCGCCGGCGGATGAAGCAGTGGTGGATTCTGTGGCGAAAGGGCCTGTGAGCAGCGGCCTGCCAACCGAACTGCGGTTTTCAGGCGGACGGCGGGGTGTCGCCATCTGCCCGGGCCTGCAGTGATTCCGCCCGCACGGCCAGGCAGGCGGCACCGCCCAGTTCAAACTCGCGGCAGATGGGCGGACGCCATTCGTAATGCCGGCAGCGGCGGGTCGCTGAATCGAACCACAGGCACCGTTCCTGCGGTTCCTCGCCCCGGCGGAGACCGGCGAAGTGGCTGTCGATCTCGGCCAGCAGACTGGCGGGCAGACCGGCCGGGCGAAACGGGTGAGGATTCAGTTCGCCCGGGCGACTGGCATACAGCACCACCGGCGAACCGATCCCCTCACAGCAGACCCCGCACCCGTCGCAGGTTGCGGGCGGAATGACCTCGAGCACCTGCAGGTCGAGTCTGGCGGGGCCAGCAGCCGTCATGCGAATCCACCCTGTGAAGGGGAACCGGCAGCCTGCCGCCTGAAGCACGGAAGACAGCCGGATCCCGCAGGCCGCGCGGCCGGGCAACCTGGCTCAGTTGCCTTCCTTCTTCTCCTCTTTCTTCTCGTCCTTTTTGGCCTCTTCCGCCTTTTTGGCTTCCTCGGCCTTCTTTGCTTCCTCAGCCTTTTTCTTTTCTTCTTCGGCTTTCTTTTTGGCTTCCTCTTCAGCCTTTTTCTTTGCCTCTTCTTCCGCCTTCTTCTTCGCTTCTTCCTCAGCTTTCTTCTTCTCTTCCTCGGCCTTCAGTTTGTCGGCTTCGGCTTTCCGCTTTGCTTCCAGTTCGGCCAGTCGGGCGGCGGCGATGGGATCCGGAATGATGGCCGCTTTCGGGTGCTGGGCATGGAATTTCTTCGTGCCCTCTTCCGTGACCTTCGTCTCCCACACGTACAGCTTCTGCAGTTTCGTCAGACCGGCCAGCTGGTCGATGCCGGCATCGGTGACTTCCGTACCGTACAGGTTGAGGTACTCCAGATTCTCCAGGCCCTTGAGGTGCGCGAGGCCGGCATCGGTGATTTTCGTCTTTTCCAGGTGCAGCCGGGCCAGCGATTTCAGCGGAGCCAGCAGCTTCAGCGATTCGTCGGTGATTTCCTTGCCCCGCAGGTTCAGGTGAACCAGCAGACCACCCAGTTCCTGCAGGCTGGTCAGCTGTTCGTCGGTCACGGGCTGGTCCGACAGATGAAATGCCACTTCGACCCGCGGATCGTTCTGTGCCAGCTCCAGCACATGGGCGCCGCTGCTCTGCAGTTTTTCCATGGCGGCTTTCTGTGCGGGGGTTGCCTTAGCGGGGGCGGCATCTTCCGCCACCACCACCGAAGCCAGAGAACCCGCACTGGCCACCGCCAGCACCGCGCAGAACATCAACCGATTCCGAGAACGCATCGACCTGTCTCCCCCTGATTTTTTCGATTTGTCAGCACCACGGCTGGCAGCCCGCAGCGCGGCAGTTAAAAAATCGTGTGTGAACTGAAAGTGACCGGGGCTCGCGCCCACCGGCTTACCTGCTTCGATTGTAAACCAGCGGTTGGACAGGATGACAGTCCAGTGGCCATTCCAGGCCAGTGGCCCTGAATGAACGCACCCTGCGTCCCCCCGGGATGCGGGTTGGTCTCGCCCGAAATTCCCGGATTCGCTATGGTCCCCGCGCCTGCCCCGGCCCCTGTCGGAATCTGACGGCGCGAATCCGCCGCAGGAACCGGCAGCCCGTTCCATTCACCGGGGCTGTGTTGTCTGTCTCTGTTCCATCTTCTGTCGCTGGAGTTTCCTGCCCGTGGCCACGGGAACCCTGTCAACCGGCGGCCAGCCGGCTCCCCGGGACACGCCGTTCCATCTGATCGGCAGTGCCACAATCCGTCTGCTGGAAGGCACCGGCGGTCTGGCTCTGCTGCTGGCCTCCATTGCCCGGCGACTGCTGACCGGCCTGCCTTCCCGCTCCGTCCTGCTGACGCAGATGTTTGAAATCGGCGTGCAGAGCCTGCCCGTCGTGGCGGTGACGGGCGGATTCATCGGCATGGTGCTGGCTGTGCAGTCCTACGATACCCTCCGCACCATGGGGTTTGAAAACCGTATTGGCTCGGTGGTGAATGTTTCCCTGGTGAAAGAACTGGGCCCCGTGCTGGCCGCCACCATGCTGGCCGGTCGGGTCGGCAGCCGCATGGCGGCCGAACTGGGCACGATGCGGGTGACCGAACAGATCGAAGCCCTGCGGGCGCTGGGAGCCGACCCGGTCTGCTACCTGGCCGTCCCCCGGTTTCTGTCGTGCTTCCTGCTGATCCCCCTGCTGACTGTGGTGGCCGATCTCGTGGGCATGCTCGGCGGCTGGTTCTTCAGCACCCAGGTGCTGGGCGTGAACTCGGTGGAATACTGGCGATACACGTTTTCGTTTATCACCGGCTACGACGTTCTCAGTGGCCTGTTCAAAAGTGTGTGGTTCGGCGGGGCCATTGCCCTGGTGGCCTGCGACCGCGGTTTTCGCTGTGGAGCGGGAGCCGAAGGCGTGGGACGGGCCGCGACCGATTCGTTCGTGTATTCCTTCGTGATCATTCTGCTGATCGACTTTGTGCTGGGGACGTTTCTGTCCTCACTGTATTACGTGCTGTGGCCTGGCCCGG
The DNA here is from genome assembly GCA_020426545.1 of Planctomycetaceae bacterium. GTDB lineage: Bacteria > Planctomycetota > Planctomycetia > Planctomycetales > Planctomycetaceae > JAGQPV01. Next base: position 3,568 of record JAGQPV010000166.1, on the reverse strand, counting down.
TTTCGCTGTAGAGGGCCGGGCGATCTGATGAAACTGGTCATCGGCCGCAGGTTTCCTCTTTCACTTCTCAATCATCAGCCGGCGTTCGCGATCTCAACAGTGGTTGATGAGCCCCTCACCCCAACCCCTCTCCCGGCGGGAGAGGGGCGAAGAACCGGTCTCCCATCCTGAATCCTGACCATGACTCAGACACCCGTCATCTCTTTTGATCAGGTCAGCCGCCGTTTCGGCAGCCAGGAGGTGCTGCGGAATGTGTCTCTGGAGATTCACCGCAACGAAACTCTGGTGGTCATCGGCGAAAGCGGCTGCGGCAAGAGCGTCAGCATGAAGCTGATGATGTCGCTGATGGAACCATCCTCCGGGCAGGTGCTGTGGGCGGGCCGGCCGCTGAAGGACCGCACCGAGCAGGAACTGCTCCGCGAGCGGCTGCGGTTTGGCTACCTGTTTCAGGGAGCGGCCCTGTTCGACAGCCTCAGCGTATTTGAGAACGTGGCCTTCGGCCTGCGGCAGAACACCCGGATGAATGAACGACAGATTCACGAGAATGTCCGGGAGCGCGTGCATGAGGTGGGGCTGCCGGCTTCGGTCTGCAGCAAGAAACCGGCCGAGCTGTCCGGCGGGATGAAGAAACGGGTGGGGCTGGCCCGCGCGCTGGCCCTCCAGCCGGAAGTCGTGTTTTACGACGAACCCACCACCGGCCTCGATCCGGTGATGACAGATGTCATCAACGAACTGATTCTCAAAGTCCGCAGTCAGCGGCCTGTCACCAGTGTGGTCGTAACGCATGAAATGCGAACCGTGCAGCGGGTGGCCGACCGCGTGCTGATGTTCTACCCCGTCAGCCGGCTGGAGCCGGAAGAAGATCAGATCATCTTTACCGGCACTGCCGAAGAAGCCTTCGCCTCGGCCGACCCGCGGGTGGCCCAGTTCGTGGCGGGAGTCGCCGGGGACCGGCTGCAGGAACTGGCCGGAGCCTGAACCCTGGCCCGGCTGAATACCCCATCATCCGCAGCTGCCAGCTCTGACCTGAGCACTGCAGCGCAAACAAGACATCACTGCATTCATTCGGCCTGATTCCACCCGCCCGCAGTTCCCGCGCGGCAGACGGTTCAGGTTCCGACAGAACATAACAGCCAGGAAGCCACCGCCATGACCGAACGACAGCTTCAGTTTCGCGTGGGCCTGTTCGTGGTGCTGGCCATGCTGGCCGGCTCGGCCATGCTGTTTCAGTTCAGCTCGCTCAAATCGGTGTGGAAGGAACGGTATCCGCTGGTGATCCGCTTCGAGCATGCCTCCGGCGTGCATGAAACCACCGCCGTCCGTCGCGGCGGAATTCCCATCGGCGAAGTGACGGATGTCCGGTTCGATGAGCAGAGCGGCGATGTGCTGGTCACCGTGGAAATCGACCAGCGGCACCACCTGCGGGAAGACGCCCGGCCGCAGCTGGTCCGTTCGCTGCTGGGAGACGCCAGCATCGAGTTCACTGCGGGCCAGAAACAGAAACTGCTGCGGCCCGGTTCGGTGCTCTCGGGCGAATCGCCGGCCGATCCGATGGAAGTTGTCGACCGGCTGGAAGAACAGGTCAACCGGTCGCTGGCCGGGTTCGATACCACCAGCCGCGAGTGGCAGCAGGTGGCGGCGAACCTCAATCAGCTGATGGAAACCAACAACGGCAACCTGGCCGTGGTGGTCGAGCGGGCGGCGGAGTCTCTGCAGGAAATGACCATCGCCATGCGGAAGGCGAACGTGGCCCTGTCTTCGGCCAACCTCGTGCTGACCGATACAAAGAACATGCAGAACCTGCAGCTCACGCTCGACGCGCTGCCGAAAATGGCCAACGAAACCCGCCAGGTGATTGTGGCCATTCGCAAGGCGGTGGAAACCGCCGACGGCAGCCTGGCCGCCATTCGGGACGTGACCAGCCCGCTGGCGGAACGCAGCGAGTCGATGGCTGTCCGGCTGGAAAACACGCTGGCGAATATGGAGTCGCTCTCCGGCGAACTGAGCACGTTCACGAAGATTGTCAATCACCGGGATGGCAGTCTGCAGCGGTTCGTTTCCGACCCGACGCTGTACCGCAACCTGAGCCAGACATCGGCCACGTTAGCCGTGCTGGTACAGAACCTGCAGCCCATCCTTCGCGACGTCCGCATTTTCAGTGACAAGGTGGCCCGGCATCCCGAGTTGATCGGTGTGAGCGGTGCCCTGCGGGGCAGTGCGGGAATCAAGGAAGTCCCCGACGACCAGCAGCAGACACAGAAGCCTCAGACCGGCCCGGTACAGCCGGTTTCACGTGAGGTTCCCCGCCGCGCAACCAGCCAGCAGCCGCGGCTGTTCAACCCGCCCCGCCGGTAACCGCCATCCCTCAGTAAGCTCCGCCTGCCTTTGCCGGCCGCCGGTTTACGCCAGGATATCGTGCAGAATGCGGCCTTCCACGTCGGTCAGGCGGAAGTCGCGGCCGTTGAACCGGTACGTCAGCTTCTCGTGCTCCAGTCCCATCAGGTGCAGCACCGTGGCGTGCAGGTCGTGGGCGTTGACCCGGTCGGTGACGGACTTGTAGCCGAACTCGTCGGACTCGCCGTACATCGTTCCGCCCTTCACACCGCCTCCGGCCATCCAGGTGGTGAAGGCATTCGGGTTATGGTCCCGTCCACCGCCGCCCTGGGAATCCGATGTGCGGCCGAACTCGCCGCCGTAAATCACCAGCGTATCTTCCAGCAGGCCCCGCTGTTTGAGGTCGGCCAGCAGGGCGCCGGTCGGCTGATCGACGGTTGAGGCACACGTCCGGTGATTGAGGTCGATGTCGCTGTGGCCATCCCACGGGACATCGCTCACCGCCCCGCCGGGCGTGCTGGGGCAGGAGGCAAACACCTGCACGAACCGCACACCGCGTTCCACCAGCCGCCGGGCTGTCAGGCACTGGCGGGCGTAGTCTTTCGATTCGTTACGGTCGAGGCCGTAGGCTTCCTGAATGTGCTTCGGTTCCTGTGACAGATCGAAGGCCTCCGGGGCCGAAGTCTGCATCCGCCAGGCCAGCTCGAATGATTCCAGCCGGGCATTCAGATCGCCATCGAAGGGCCGCTCCGCCGCATGCCGCGCGTTGTTCGCCTTCAGCGCATCCAGCAGCGACCGCTGCAGGTCGGTGTTCAGGTCGCCCGGTGGCAGCAGGTTGTCAATCGGTTTCGGCTGACGGGGGTCGAGAGCCGTGGCCTGATACACCGAGGGCAGAAATCCCGAAGACCAGATCGGGTCGCCGCCACGGGGTTTGGTGCCGTGCATCACCATGTAGGCCGGCAGGTTGGCGTTCTCGCTGCCCAGACCGTAAGTCAGCCAGGAGCCCATGCTGGGGAAGCCCTGGCGGATCATGCCCGAGTTCATCTCCAGCATGGCCGGTGTGTGGTTGTTCGACTGCGAATAGCAGGAGTAGATAAAGGCGATGTCATCCACATGCCGGGAAATGTGCGGGAAGATCTCGCTGGTCCATGCACCGCATTCGCCGTGCTGCTTCCACTTGAACGGCGAGCCCAGGCACTTGCCCGTGGTGGTGAAGAACCCCGTCTTGGGGTCG
>JAGQPV010000165.1 GCA_020426545.1 Planctomycetaceae bacterium | reverse complement strand
CGCTTTCCATGAAGCGGGCCAGTTCCACGAACGCGGGGCCCAGCAGGAACATGTACACGGCCGGCATCAGGCACAGCACCGTGGGGAACAGCAGTCGGAACGTGGCCTGGTTGGCCTTCTGATCGGCCCGCTGCCGCTGCGTTTCCCGCATGTTATCGCTGTATTCCACCAGAGCTTCCGACACGCTGGTTCCCATGCGTTCGGTCTGAATCAGCAGCGTGTTAATCGAGTGCACGTCGGGTGCATCGATCCGGTCGCTGAAGTTCTGCAGGGCGGTTTCCAGGTCGTACACTTCGGCCTGTTCCACCACAATCTTCAGCTCCTGGGCAAGGTCCGGGTGCACGGGCTGCATGTCGCGGGAAATCCGCCTGAGCGACTGCGGCACCGTCAATCCCTGGCTGACGCACATGTTCAACATGTCGAGCATGTCGGGAATGCCGTTCTCAATCCGGCGGACACGGTCGGTCATCCGGCCGCGAACGAACAGTCGCGGGAAGGCCCAGCCCAGCATGGCCATGACCACCAGCAGCGACAGAATGAAAACTTCCAGCTGCGGCGGCACAATCAGCAGCAGGGCACCGAACAGAATGATGGCACCCATCAGCCCCACATAGCGGATGGCGGCCAGATTGTGCCAGGCATGCGGCTGGTAATAACCGGCCGCCCGCAGCTCGCGCCGCAGCACTTCCTGCCGTTCGGCCGATTCCGGCAGCATGGCGGCCAGGGCCGGGGTGACTCCACCGAACACGAGATCTTTCGAGCCGTGCAGCGGAACCTGATCCGGGCGAACCCCCGGGATATCATTCTCCGCGTCCCGCTGGTGAATCCGCTCGAACAGTCGCCGCTGTTCCCAGGAAACATTCGCCGGCCGGGCCGCAGCCGTCTGGAGGGAACCCGCTGCAGCCGGCGGCGCGGTGCTGCCGGGCAGGTCTTCCGCCCGGGACGACCGGCTGACTCCAGGACCTGCCACGGTTTTCCCGCCACGGGAGGCCAGCCACCGGCGGACCACACGGAAGGCCAGCACAGCCACCAGCAACGCAATCAGACAGTAAATCACTGTCAGCAGCCACTGTGGAATCATGGGTTGCCTCTTCACTTCATCCGGGTGGAAAATTCTGATCCCGGTGTTCGTTCATCCGGCGGGTGACCATTCGTTGAACAGCCGGCCGTCGGTCATAATGTCTGTGTGAATGTCAGACGGTGACGTCTGCTCGGCGGAGTTCCGTCCCCGCTCAGTTCTGTTTGCTGTTCCGCAGAATTCGTAGAATCCAGATGGTGCCGATCACCTGCAGCACAATGGCTGCCATCGTGGTCATTCGGCCCCAGCGGGAATCCATCAGATTGTCGAGGTAGTTCGGATCCCGCAGCACGAAGAAGGTGACCACCGCCGGCGGAACCAGCAGCATCAGAATGGCAGTCGCCCGGCTGGCAATGGTGGCTGTCCGCAGTCGTCCGAGGAAGGCGATCCGGTCGCGAAGTGTCTGAGCCAGTCGTTCCAGCACGCGGACCAGGTCTCCACCAGTCTGATGATGCACGGCCAGTGCGGTCACCAGCACCTGCATCGTGGAGATGCCCGTCCGCTCCGGCAGGTCGTGCAGGGCTTCTTCGGGAGACAGCCCCATCTGCATCCGGCGGGAGCACAACGTCAGCTCGCTGCCCAGGGGCTGCTGCGTGTCTTCGGCCACCAGCTGAAAGCACTGTTCGAGGCTGCGGCCCGTACGGGCCGCACGGGCCAGTTCGCTGATCATTCCCGGCATCTGATTCATCATTTTTGTCTGCCGGCTGCTTCGCACCAGCACCAGTACCAGCACCGGCAGGGCGCCGCCGATAGCGGCTGCCACGGCCGTGGCCAGCAGATTCTCCATGACCACAAAGACCAGACCGCCAATGGTGATGGCGGAAAACAGCGACAGCAGCAGCACCACCGCCGGCGAGAGCTCCAGCCCGGACTGCAGCATCAGCCGGTCGAACCAGCCATTGACGGAATCGCCCGACAGACCGGTTTCGCTTTTCTCGCCGGTCGAGAAACGCTCGTCCCGCCGCAGAATTCCAGCGAATTCCGGCCGTGGCTCAATGCGCGTCAAAGAGGTGGTGTCTGCCGACATGGTGTCGTCCTGTCACGGTCGTAAATCGGTCACGGTCGAGGAACAGTCGTTCGTCCGGTAGGCCCGGCCGGCTGTCGGTCTCGCCCGTCTGTTGTCATGAAGTGGTCGTAATTTGGCTGCTGTTATCAGGGCAATGTCACTCAGGGCTGAGGTCCACTGGCGGCTGCCTCTTCCGGCAGAACCGCTTCTTACAGCGGGGGCGAATATTCGCCGCCGGTCTGCAGCTCGCGGGGAGCGAACAGTTCCTGCGGAATCGTCACGGCCTGATTGGCCAGCCGGCTGAGGAACAGTGGCTCGTAGCCGGTGGCATAGAAGTGTCCTTCCGCCTTGCCGTTACTGCCCACGCCCGTCATGCGGTACACGTACAGGTCTTCGATGGTGAAGACACCGTCCCGGCAGCCGCACAGCTCGGAAATTCGTGTGACCTTCCGTTCGCCCGTGCTCAGTCGTGTGATGTGAATCAGCACCTGAATCGCACTGGCGATGTACTGCCGGGAAATGGTCGGTGGCAGGTCCACACCCGCCAGAGCAATCATCAGCTCCAGCCGGTTGAGGGCATCCGCCGTATCGTTCGCATGAACGGTACTCATGGAACCGTCATGACCCGTGTTCATGGCCTGCAGCAGTTCCAGCACTTCGCCGCCACGGGCTTCGCCGACGATAATCCGGTCCGGCCGCATTCGCAGACTGTTCTTCAGCAGGTCCCGCTGGTTGATTTCACCGCGGCCTTCCACGTTGGAGGGACGCATTTCCAGGGAAACCACATCGGACTGCTGCAGCTGCAGTTCCGCCGTCTGTTCAATCGTGACGATCCGTTCCGACGCGGGAATGAACCGGCTCAGGTTATTCAGCATCGTGGTTTTACCGGCACCGGTACCACCGCTGAGCAGCACATTCAGCCGGCCCCGCACCGCCAGAGCCAGGAAGTCGGCCATTTCATTGGCCAGCGTGCCCATGGCCACCATGTCTTCGAACAGCAGAGCCCGGCGGGTAAACCGCCGAATGGACAGCGTCGGCCCCCGCAGAGCCAGCGGAGGTATCACCGCGTTCAACCGGGAACCATCCGGCAGCCGGGCATCGACCATCGGCGACACTTCGTCAATCCGGCGGCCGGTCCGTCCCACCAGCCGCTGAATCAGCTGCGTCAGGTGACGGTCGTCGGCGAAGCGAATGTCTGTCTTTTCCAGCACACCGTTCCGCTCGACAAACACGCTGTCCGCACCGTTCACCAGCACATCGCTGACTTCCGGGTCGTTCATCAGAGCTTCGATCGGCCCGAAGCCGTAAATCTCATCCATGATCTCGGAGATCATGGTGTCCCGGTCGCTGGCCGGCAGCTTCACCTCCTCCAGAGAGCAGATGTGACCAGCCAGTGCACGCAGCTGCTGCCGCAGTTCGTCTTCGCTGAGATCGCCTGCCTTCGACAGGTCGATTGCATCCACCATCCGCCGGTGCAGACGAGTCTTCAGCCGCTGGAAATCCTGCCGCTCTTCGGCAGAGTGAGTCGTATTGGCAATCATGCGATTCCCTGTCGTCGTTGAGCCGGCAAGCGGTTCAGTGGGTGAGATGCACTTTGTAGATGTAGCTGAATGTCGCTGTATTGCGGACGCCGCTGTCTGCAGTCCCGCTGTCGTCGGCACGGGCACTGTCGACGCTGATTCTGTCGGCAGCCTCGATGTCGTCTTCCGTGAACTCGGTCACATCATCCGGAAGCAGAGCCGTGCGGGTCACCAGAATTCCCGGCTGCAGCACCACCTCGAAACCGCCATCCTCAGCCCGTCGCACATCCATCACGCGGGCAGCGGCCAGCCGGTTCCAGGTCAGTCGTCCTTCCAGTCCGTCGCCCGTCGTTTCAAACTCGCGGTACAGCAGAATGGCCCGGCAGCGGCCGAGGTTCCGCCGCAATGCCCGCAGCATGTCTTCCGGCAGCATGCCGCCGGCATGCAGTAACGGTCGCCGGTTGTCTTCATTTCGCAGCAGCCCGCCCAGCGAGCGCAGGTCGTCCGCGGTCACGCCTTCCGCCACCTGGCGGGCCAGTCCCGCAGGTCGCAGGTCGGTTCCCAGGTCCACCACGGTCACATTCAGCCGGCTGCGGTCACTCTGTCTGGGCGGAGGAATCGTCAGCACGATTTCCGGAATCCCGTCCGCCTGGCGGGTAATCACCCGTCGTTCAGGATCCCAGTGAAAGTCGTCGGCTCCCAGCCGCTGTTCGATCTGTTCCTGCCAGGTTTCCGCCTGCAGCGGATTCCCCGCTGTCGTGTCCTCTGTTGTCTCATCATCCGCCAGGTTCTGGCTGTCTGCCTGATTCTGCCCGGAACGGGATTCCAGCACGGCCAGTGGCAGCAGCGGAAGAGGACCGCCACCGACAGGCCGCAGAGCCAGCACCCGGTCGTCCAGCGTCGCTTCAGCCACCCGAACCACATCGGCCGTCGGCTGACCGGTCAGCCCTCGGATAAACAGAGCCACCGGATTATTTCGCGACCGCGAACGGACCGCCCGCACAGCCACTGTCGTGGGGAAGTAATCTGTCTCGATCAGCCGGATCTGCCCGTCCGGCTGCTGAACCAGCCGCCCCAGCCGAATGTCTTCATCGTTCGCCAGTTCCACCGGTTGGCCGGTTGTCAGATTCTCGCCCGCCACCTGCACCGCCAGTTCGCGGGCATCATCCGCCCGCGCTTCGTGGTCTGGCTGCAGCCGCAGCAGAGAATCATCGGCCAGCGAACCAGCCGCGGCAGTCGCAGCGGCTTCCGCAGCCGTCAGCAGTTCGACAGAAGCGGATTCCAGCCACAGCCGGTCGAATACCAGCGCCGCCGCCGCCATGGCCACCAGCAGAGCGATGGCAATCATCGGCGTCAGCAGACCCGCGCGGCGGGAGCTGTGCTGGCTGAATGGAGCAGAGGAAGTCCGGATCATGACGGAGAAAATCGCTGCTGGTACCAGAGAACAGAAGTGAAAACGAACCCGTCGAATCTTTCAGCACGGCTGACCGTCCGCAGAACGTCAGCCCGCATGGTTCAGGCCGCCTGTTTCGGGCCAGCTCGTTCAGGCCGCGTTGCGACCAGCCCGGGTCCGCCCCGGCAGACGGGCCGGCAGCGAAGGCAGGTTGTCCGTCCGCCGCGATCCACCCGACTGGCGAGCTGCCGGCAGGTCCTGGTCGGTACGAATCAGGCTGTCCGGATCTCCATTCCGCAGGAAATCATCCACGCCGCCGCCATACCCGCCACCCGTGCTGCGGCGACCATCGCGGAACTGCAGTTCGGAACGTCCCGAACCACGGTAGTGCTCTGTCATGAACGGCTTGGGCGGTTCCGGTTTCGGCTCCAGTCCCAGAATCTGATTCAATGTCACCCGCTCGTCGGTGCCGCCGGCCACGCCGCCGTCTCCCCGACCTTCCGGGTTGTAGCTCAACGTGATGTCGCCCCGCTTTTCGGCAAGAATCATCACGTTGGCCTGCCGCGGAGTCAGTTCCAGCGTCACATCGTTGCGGAAGCCGTCGATCGAGGCGGCACCCGTGTCGCGGTTCATGGCGACCACTTTCACGCCACGGAACAGCGTCAGCGTCAGCCCGCCTTCAATGCGGTTGTCGCGGGTCTGCTGGTTGGGCGTCATGTGCACGTTGACGAACTCTTCGGGCCGAATCAGCCCGTCGACCATTTCCGCCCGCTGTGCCAGCGAAACCGTCATGGCCACCATGCCCTCGCCCACCTTCAGCGGGGGCCGCACGCCAGGGGCATACAGGGAGTCCGAGTTGATCATCGAGGCCGCCTCGATGGTCTCTTTCACCACCCGGCCCACCAGGCCTTCGCGGCTGAGCAGAGTCTTCGGAGGAATCGAATCCACCGGCACCGGGCTCAGACCGATGTGCTGTTCGGTAATCACCGTTCCGGGGACCAGCTCCGCCACGGCCAGAGGCACACGGCGGTTCTCCACCTCGGCAACCGGAGGTTCCGAAGCAAACAGATTCTTGGCGATGTAGGCGACGATCAGTCCGCCCACAACAAGCAGCATCGCAATCGTGACGAAAGCGGGGGTGAGGAATTTCACCGTTTGGATCTCCCCTTGGCAGAGTGACAATCGGCCCTGTTGCGGACGGTCCCGTCCCTCAGGCCTGGCTGTTCCGGTCGCTCGGTTTGTTCGTCCGGCCGTCCTCTGCCGTACTCTTACAGGTCTGTCTTAATATCTCTTGTGACATGCTTCCTGCTGTCCGTTCGCAGTAGCCGCCAGTCCTTCTCGGCACCTGCTGCATTCGGCATCCCGCGGTCTTACTCTCGGGCCATGCGGGTTTCTGAACGTAAAAACCGGCCCTTGAGGCTGAAGCCAATCGGCCACAGCAGATCAGGAGCAGCGGCCCGCATCGGCACCGACACCCGGACGGCCACCAGGTCGCCGCTGTATTCCCCGCCGAGAATCTCCACGCGGGCATGCTCGGCCAGTCGTCGGCTGAGGACCCGTCGTATTTCCTCTTCCACGTCGTCGGCTGTGACACCGGCAATCGTGGCCCGGCGGGCCGCCGTTCGGCTCGCCTGTTCCAGTTCTCCCCGTGCCAGAAACAGCAGGGAGTATTCAAACAGTCCCATCAGCACCATGCCGAGAATCGGCAGCGTCAGCACGAGTTCCATGCTCAGCACGCCACGGCGTGCACGGCACTGGCTGCCTTGCTGAGACTGGTTTCCGGTGTGCTGCATGGTGGACTCTGTATAAACAGCGATAGTGAGGAGGGGCGAATGCCCGAAGAACTTCGGACCCGGCTGATATTTCGCTCTGTGGAACAGCCCGCCCTTACAGTTGCGGCAGACGCCACAGCACAATGGCCCACGTCGCCAGAGCAACCGGCACGGCATAGGCCATAATCCGCCGCTGCTGCCGCTGCTCGAGTGTTTCCCCGGCCACCTTGCCCCGCTTCGTCTTTGGCTTCTCTGATTCCACTAAATATTTTCGCTTCGTCGCCCATGGGCCACGGCTGACCATGCTCCATAACAGCACCGCCAGCGTCCCCATCAGCACGAAGACCGTGCTGGCGATCATCACCATGAAGGTGAGTCGAAACCCCAGCCAGACGCTTAAAGCGCCCATCAGCTTCACATCACCGCCACCGCCACCGCCCACCATCCATAAGATGAACAATGTGCCAAAGCCGAGGGCAAAGGCCAGCAGGGCACTCTTCAGCCCCGCTGCGGCATAATGCCCTTCCGCCAGGCCCGACCACCCGCCAAAGGCAATCTGATACACCAGACCCGCCAGAAACATGGGCAGGGTCATTTTGTTCGGAATCTTTCGGCGGCGAAGATCTGAAACCGCCGCAGCAAGCGTAAAGCCGCCCACGCCGATCAGAAACACGATGACCGCCGGGCTTGCTTCCGGCATGCGAGGCACTCCTGTCTGATTCGTGATCTTAGGTCCGTTCTCGGGAACTGGCGTCCTGCCCGCACTGTGCCGTTTCCAGCAGCGAGACTGGTGGCTGTGTTGAAACCATACCACGCGTTTCCGGAACGCGTCCGACATGTTGCCTGGATGTCACAGGTTACCCTGTTTAATTGTTGCATCATGTCTGCAGTCCCGGCAGAACAATGAACGCAGTCCTGCGGATTGCCCGGATTCCAGCCCGCCCACCCGCTGCAACCGGCAGGTTCGTGCAATTCCGCATGGGCCATTCAGTCCCTATAATCGTTCCGACCGGTCATTCCGCACGCCGGAACACGCTCTCCGCCGGGCAGGCTGCACTCTGGCCTGCTGCAGACATCCCGAGGAAGATTCACCATGCCTGCCGAGACTCCCCGCGTTTTTGTCACCCGCGAAATCCCCGCTGCCGGCCTCGACCTGATCCGCCAGCAGTGCGACGCCGAAATCTGGCCCGAACCGCTCCCGCCCTCCCGCGAGGTGCTGCTGCAGAAAATCCAGGGCTGCGCCGGCGTGCTGACGCTGCTGACCGAGAAGGTCGATGCCGAGTTCATGGACGCCGCCGGCCCGCAGCTGAAGGTCATCAGCAACTATGCCGTCGGCTACAACAACATCAGCGTCGACGAAGCCACCAGCCGTGGCATCGCCGTGGGCAATACGCCCGGCGTGCTGACCGAAGCCACCGCCGACATGGCCTTCGCCCTGCTGATCTCCGCCGCCCGCCGGATTGTGGAGTCAGAGAGGTACGTGCAGCAGGGGAAATGGAAAACGTGGGAGCCGCTGGGCCACATCGGCTGCGATCTTGAAGGCCGCACCATCGGCATTGTCGGCATGGGCCGCATCGGCAGTTCCATGGCCCGCAAATGCCACGGCGGCTGGAACATGAAGGTGCTGTACCACGACAACTACCGCAACGAGGCCGCCGAGCAGGAATTCGGCGCAAAGCAGGTCGACCTCGATACCCTGCTGGCCGAGTCGGACTTTGTCTCCGTTCACACCGACCTGAACCCCACCACCGAGGGCATGTTCAACGCCGACGCCTTCCGCAAAATGAAGCCGACCGCCGTGTTCGTGAACACGGCCCGCGGCCCGCTGCACGTGCAGGCCGACCTGGCCGCCGCCCTCGCCAGCGGCGAGATTTTCGCGGCCGGCCTCGATGTGACCAACCCCGAACCCATCGAGATGGACGACCCACTGCTGAAGCTGCCCAACTGCATCGTGGCCCCGCACATCGCCAGCGGCACGGTTTCCAGCCGCAACGGCATGGCGGAAATCGCCGCCGCCAACCTGCTCAACGGGCTGAAGGGCGAACCCCTCCGCTGCCCGGTGAAGGCGTAACCGTTACCAGCAGTGAGGTGCTTCCTCTTCCTGACGTCCCTCCCTCTCAGGGAGGGACCACAGGGAGGGTCTCCTCATTCAGCCACCACCAGCAAGCTGTTCCAGGGGGCCACTGCCTGGCCCTTCCAGCCGAGACTTCTCTTCCCTGGATCCTGCCTCCCGACCAGTACTCAGGGTTGCGGCAGGCCCGCTGTCTTCAGTGCGTGCCGATAGACCTCCATATCCGGTTGGCAGAGGCTTTCAATTCGCGCATGCAGTTCGGGAGTCACCTCGCGTTTCTGATCCTCGCTCCGCCCCGGATTCGAGTTCAGGACCGGCAGATCCAGTTTCAGTCCCAGCTGATGCTGGATTCTCGTCTGCAGGTCCTCCGGATATTCCAGGATTCCCACGAGATCCATCCGATCCAGCGTCTCAATCGCGGCGGCTGTGGGGTCGGCCGGGTCCGTCCCGGCAGTGAGGTGGCGAACATACAGATTCCCCAGGCCGACTCCCGCCTCGGAGAACGCATACTCCTCGATACTCTCGGGGACCCGAAAACCGGGAAAACTGATGGAATTGCTGGCTCGATTGTAGAAGTAGTGGGAGTACCAGCGGTCCACCGGGTGGCGCAGCACCGTCATCAGAAACCACTGCTCCCGGCACAGTTCACAGGTCGCTGAAGAAATTCCGGTATGTCCAGTGATAAACTGCACCTGTCGTTGCATCAGAAAGTAGTGGAGCAGTAGCTGGCGATATTCCAGCAGACCCCGACCGACCAGCCTGGCAGCTTCAGCCGAAGCCCTGGAATTCAACCATAAGACGCTGGGACTTTCCGGGGGGAAGCAGGCTTCATGGATGGCGTGCCGGAGAGACGTTCCACCACATTTCGGGATGTGCACGTACAGCACACGCTGATTCAGCGTCTGAAACTCACGCTGCCGGCGGAACACACGACTCATCAGTCGAGGCATCATCAGGCTGAGGCTCCCCTGCTGCATTCTGTCATCAAACGTTCCGACCTCAGTTTCATGGGGTGCTTCCGTTTTCCGTGGGATGCTCCGTCAGGGTGACCGGAGCAGCCCGCCTGCGAGTTCTTTCAGGGCCGCGAATCCCGCATCATCCGCCCTTCTCCCGGCGGGCAGGGAAGGGAGCAGGCCCCGCTCTTGCGAGGATCCCGCCCACTGCGGTGAGGGTTTGAGGGAGGGTATCAGCTTCCCTCAATCGACAACAGGGTGCCGCGCATGGCTGGTCCACCCGTGTCTTCAAGCCCGTGGTGAAACGAACAATTCCCGAGCCGGGCGAGTGCTGCCAGCCGTCGGACTGCAAAGAAGAGATACATCGCAGAGCACGCGGAGAATCGAAAAGGGTGGCACATGTCCCTGACCGCAGGAAAGGGCATGGCCTGCAAGGCCAAATCTCCCAGCGAGGCCATCTCTACCGTCCCTCCCTCTCAGGGAGGGTTTTTTGTTTAAGTCTCCGCATTCAACTAAGACCTATAAGCTTTTCCTGCGTGCCACTCGTCGGTT
>JAGQPV010000164.1 GCA_020426545.1 Planctomycetaceae bacterium | reverse complement strand
CAGGTAGATCACAATAAAATTGCCCAGGCCCCACAGGCTCATCAGCACCAGGCCCTCCTTCGCGCCGGCTCCGGCGGTCCCCGCCAGCCACGCCGCGGGAGAGAACAGCTCCGCCGAACTGTTGAACCAGCCCGGCTGCACACCGGCCGGTGCCAGGGCCCGGTTCACCAGGCCCTTCTTCGGGTCCAGCAGCCACATCCACAGAATGGACGACGCCACCGAAGGCACGATAGAAGGCAGGAAGAAAACCGTGCGGTACACCGCCTGGCCGCGTATCCGCTGGGTCAGCAGCACCGCCAGCCCAATCCCCAGCACTATACTGCCCGGCACCGCCAGCAGGCCGTAATAGGCCGTGTTCCACAGGGCCTCGCCGAAACCCGTCCCGCCAGCCACCTCGCTCAGCAGCCTCTGGTAATTGGCCGCCCCCACCCACTGCGGCGGCGACAGCAGATCGTACCGGCAGAAGCTCCACCATAAAGAGGCTGCAAACGGAAAGCCCGTCAGCAGCACAAACCCGGCCAGCCACGGGGAAATGAACAGCAGGCCGGTGGCCAGCCGGCGGCGGGAACTGCGAATCATTGCCACATGCCCCCTTCGTGAATGACAGCTGGCCGACCGCAGGCCCGGAACGACTCCCGCCAGCCGGCGGGAAACGAAACTCGCGTTCCGCTTACTCCTCTGCAGCGGCAGCCGCGAGGAACTGAATCGCGTACAGATCCGCGTCCTTCAGCTCGATTCTCAGGCGAACCGGCTTCCCGGCCAGCTGGCCCACGTCGGTACTGCCCTTCCACGACACCACCCGGTCAATCTGATCGCCGAACAGCACATCGCAGTCGGCCAGCGAATAACCCGGCAGCGGTTTCCCGGCGGCATCCTGCAGTTCAATGCGAATTCCGCCCGCAGCCGAGGTGGCGAAATTGACCTGCAGCTGCGAACCAGCGAACGTGACGGGCTTCGTCGTCAGCTCTCCGCCGCGGAACGGAGCCTGAACCGACGCGAATCCATCCAGCCGCAATGTATACCGGCGGAAGCTGGTGGCCTCACCCTGCCAGTAACCCTCGGTAGCGTACAGCGAGATTTCGTCGGGGGCACCCTCCAGATTCGACTTCGTCTGCACCATGCCCCAGAAAATGAAGTTGTCGCCATACACCCAGGTGTCTTTAACCGATGGCCCCGGGCGAATAAAAGCTTCTTCCCAGCGATGAAACGTCAGCCCGTCGCGGCTCGTCATAAAGGCCGCATCGGTAATTGCGGTGCCATACCGCCCGCTCTTTTTCGCCCGGAACTCCCGTTCCTCGAGGCCCGGCAGGGCCTTCATCGAAGGCGACCAGCCCCGGTCGTTGTACCGCATGGGAAACCCCATGAAGATGTGCGGAGCCCGGTAATAGGGCAGCACCTGGTTGGTATACAGTGCCTGCTCGGCTGCTTCGGGGTACTCCAGCCATTCCGGCTGCGGGAAACTGTCCGGCGACTTCGAGCTGGCCGTCATAATGCCCCGCACGCCCTGGTCGAAGGCGCGATGGTATTCGCGGTACACCCCGTGCACGGAATCCCAGAACATCAGATTCTGCGAATCGAATGCTCCCTGCACCGCGAAGGGTTTCTCGCTCTTCAGCCGGAAGCGGTACCCGTCGCCGGACACCATCAGATACAGGCCCCGTGGTTTCCGGCCGACAATCACGATCTTGTAGCGTTCGTCGTCCGGGCAGTCGGGGTTGGCATCTTTGAAGACCGACGTATGGGCCGGGCTGCCACCGAAGTCGGCCACCATCTCCTCGTTGAGCACGAGGTTGTTCGCTGTCGATCCCTCAAACTCCACAATCCCCAGCTCGGGCCGCGTCCAGTGCAGGCCATCGGTGCTTTCGGCCACGCACAGCGTCTCCCACGGATTCTTCTTCGTCTGATACGCCTTCGAAGCCGGGTGATGCCCGCCCCGGTAATACAGCCGAATGCGGTCGCCATCCTGGAACACGCTCTGGTAGGCGGAACCATTCCCTTCCCAGGCCGCATCGCTGCGGAACACGACTTCCCGCCGCACCGGCCGGTGCAGCACCAGCGAAGCCCCCTCCAGCCGCTCAACCAGGTGCCGATCGACAAACAGCTCCCGCCGGGAGCCGATATCAATCGCATCGCCAGCCCGCGCAGCGGAGGAGAGGAGCAGCAGAACAACAACAACGCAGCGAATCATATGGAGCTTTCTCATGAGGTCATGTTCCCGGCCTGCACGTGCCGATCGGTGCCAGGCCGGGCTACCCGAGTTTCGCACCACGGAGAGGGAACTTCAACCGCGAGGGTGCACCGCAGACGAGCGAGGGGCAAGTAACCTGCAATGGCCTGGTTTCGTGGACTCAACCTGGCCTGCGGACTGATCTCCATACGGAACGGCAATCACACATATTAGCGCAAATCCCGCGAACACGACCACGTACCAGAATGGCAGAGTGATCTAGCTGTCAGAAAATCTTGCTGAATCCAGCACTGCCCCTTCAAGCTTTGCATGCTGCAGATCAGTTCCGGCCAGATCAGCCATCGACAAGTCTGCCTCCCTAAGATCTGCCAGATATAGATCGGCACACGCGATAACACTCTCTACCAAACAGCATGAATTCAGCTTTGACCACGACAAATCACAACGACGAAGGTTTGCCCTGCGAAAACTGGCTCGCGAGAACACCGCTGAATTCATCATTGCGCTCTCACAATCAGCAGAATCCAATATTGCATCGCTTGCGTCCACTCCAATGAATGCCGATGATTGCAGGCATGCTCCCCCGAGGGACGCATACCTCAATGTCGAGAACTGAAGATCTGCCCCTGTGAGGTCACATCCATCAAGAATGGCGTGATCGAGGCATACATAATGGAGGCAAGCATGCACTCCTTTCAGATGCTGCAGATTCACTCCGCGCAGATCAACAAGACCTTCTATCTCGGTCGCGCCAGGAAAGGACTTTGGTACAATACGCTCAATACCTGCCCCGGACCGAATAGTATCCACAATCATGATCTGCAGCTGCCTTCCTTCTGGCGATTGCCATCGATCACGCAGCCCTCGAACATGGAGATTCATATACGCCACCTCGAATCCTTCTACTGCATAATGTCCGCTGGCGTTGGGCGAGTGCCAGTAACTTAGACTGGGTTGAGTCTGCGAAACCCGGCGGTTCGGCGTGCTGTGGTTATTGGGCAGTCCTCAATTCATCGCCGTGCCAGTGCAATTGCCGGGCACTGCAGACTCAACCCAGCCTACTTCACTGCACTCAAGACCTCAGTCAAGCGAAGTTTAGTTCGGATTCCTCGAATGGCTGATGCCAAATATGACTTGGCCGGATTCCATTTCGCAGGGCTTGAGCAAGGAATGATGTCACCGGTACATCAAATCTCTCAAAATCGCCTTCGTGTGATTCCGCAATCACAGGCCACTCGTTTGCAGCCCCAGCTGTAAGCCAATGAAGTCGATGTCCGTTCTCGTCGGCGCCCCACGCCAATAGTCCGGGACAGCTGGGATATGGGGCAAAAGGAATATTGCGCACACCGGCATCAATATGAGCCTGAAGTACGCCAGCCTGGTATTCGACAAACTCGCGATACAGCTCAAACGATGATGACGGACAGTACACCTGAAGAAATCCATCACAAAAGGTGCCGGTCCCGTATGTTTGAGCGAAGTCCTTAAAGTCACTCGGCAGCGAGAAGCCCAGCCATTCTTCAGTCGCCTGCCAAGCCCTCTGGTCGAAGCCGCTAGCTGTTGGCGGTGGAACAACCGCCGTCAGATCATCGATCGCCATTGATCGCTCCTGTAAGCTAACACTACGGTGTCGCGGTACTTGCGTGTTGAGCCTACGAAACCCAGCTGTTCCGCGTGCTGTGGGCACTCGGCGTGCCTGGATTCATCGCAGTACCAGTTGGCCGCAATTCCCCGGCCCGGTGAATCATGTTCGGGTTCCGCAAATCGGTACAATCTGGAAGCGGGGACAGGAGCTGATATGATCAATCGAATCGCACCAGAGCTCAACCGGCGGCTACGCCACAGTCGCACGCGATCTGTGAAAAATAAGCCGCAATTGCCGGGTTTCGCAGACTCAACTCAGCCTACTGCTCTATGTAAGCAAGTCTTGCGCCCCTACCTCAACCTGCCCATTGATAATCTTAACGCCCAGGCCATGCTCAGGATCCCACGAACATTCGGGAAGAAAACCAATGGATATTTCGCCAGAATCCATGACCATCGGAACCACCACACCTGTTAGCTCCGTCAGTGCAGACAGCCCCGTCTTACCGGAGAGTACTGGCATTCTGGCATCTGCTTCGTCACCATATCGTGAGCGATAATCATCACAAACGCTCTGATAGTAGGCGAAAACAGCATCCTCCGCCATTGAAATGAAATCCTTCAGTTTTCTGAATGAGTCCCTCTGCTCATCCAGAATTGACTCGTTATCGTCATTGCCTTCCACAATAAGCTCAACGATGGACGTGACGCCTAAAAATGTCAGCTCAACATCCTTTGTCCAACTGCCATTGAAACTCAACTCACCAAAGACTGTATCGCTAATCAAATCCACTGCCAAAACCCTCTATGAGCCCAAGGCCCGCAGCGACTGTATTCCGTAGCAAATGATTTCCGGACGTTCTGCCACATGGTTCTTCGGCGTGCCTGCTACTGCACAGGGATTCGAGGATTGAAGCTTCAGCCGTCACGTCATCAACGATAACGTGCAGCGAATGGCCGGCAGCTTCCTCGACGGTGAATGGGAAGTCCGTAACCCAGTAGCCTGCTGCTCCGCTATGCGGTTGATCCTTCGATATAAATCGCGCGCATCGAAATTCGCACGGGAACACTTCCTGATTCTGAATCAGTTGTTTCACGTAGCACTGCGCAATCTGTACTGCTTCGGATTCCTTCATATCTATCTCACTCTCATGGAAGTCACCACACCTGTCCTCCCGGTGCTGCCGGGTTAATCTGCCCGGATTTCCATAAGGAATCCGCAGAGTGTCGCGAAGAAGTCGATGTATGCTGAACCACCGGCCTGAGCCGAACAATGCTGTGCCGCCAATGCGGGACGCCCCGCCCAGTCAGACTTTTTTGCTCTAATTTCCACGAACGCCGCCAGCCCATCCAGGAAGGCCTCAGAACTGGCAGCACATTCCATCGCCACGGTTGCTGGAGCCGCGTGGTCATACAGGCTGACGATGCCATCTGCTCGAACGACGATCATGTCAGCCTCGCAGTAAGCGACAGCGACACCATGTGAATGTGGTTGCGGTCGTTCGAGGAACCGGACCAGTCCGATTTCGATAGTAGAGCAGTCGTTTTCGAGAATCATTCGCTCAAGCTCACTCGCCGACTCTTCGGGAGAAGGCTTCGCCACCCGGCCCCTGGACGAAAACGTGCCTTGAATGGCATCGATTTCTTCGTCGTCGAGGCCGTAGTCTTCCAATTCGTCGCGATCCGGCATGGCCTTGCGAACCGCAGCCAGAAAGTCACTCCCAAGCATTGGCTAATTCCCGTGAAGAGCCGTAGTCCACGTCGAGCATGCGAAACCTGGCTGTCTTGCGCCCTGTGGGCACTCGGCGTGCCGGAACTCACCACGACACCAGCCGACTGCGATTCTCCGGCCCGGAACCGCTGACCGCCTGAGCCGCCAGACGGTTCGCCGTCCGGTGCGGCTGGCATCTACCACCGGGCCGGTTCCCCCTGTATACTGCATGGAGCCTGTCCTGTCCTGCTTTTTTGCGGTCCTGCTGTTCTGGCGGGAGGGCCGGGCCGAATTGCATTTCGCACTCTCAATGAATCCGTACGGATCGCCCCTCGGGTGCTGTTTCGGGTTCCGGCGTTCGCCAGGAGAACCGGTTTCATGCGGTCTACTGTTTGCGCGGCGAGTCTGCTCCTGATCCTGCTGCTGAGTCCTGCGGCTCTACCGGCCGGGGTCTATGGGGGAACCATCAAATCCGTGTCTCCCGGGACGCAGCGGATTGTCGTGGAGTTCCGTTCCGGCAAGACGAAAACCTTCCAGCTGCGGAGCGGTTCGTCGGTGAAGGTCGGCTCGAAAGCGGCGGAGCTGGATCAGCTGAAACCCGGCATGCGGGTGACGGTGGTCACCACCAGCGGAGACACGATCGACCGGATCACCGCGCGGGCGGCTTCCCCGTCCCGCCCGAAGCCCAGGCCACGTTCCACGCCCAAGGAGGATTCGCCCCGCCCGAAAAGCGGAACGGGCGCGACTGTCTCCCGGCGGAATGACAACGCAGCAGCCCCCGGCGAGTGGCCGCAGTTTCGCGGGGCTGACCGCAGCAACCGTTCCCCGGAGACCGGGCTGCTGACCAGCTGGCCAGATAATGGACCGCCCATCGCCTGGCAGACGAAGGGGATTGGCGAAGCGTACTCTTCGGTTTCGGTAGCGGGCGGGCTGCTGTACACGATGGGCAATGTGGGCGGCGAGGAGCGGGTTTTCGCCCTCGATGCCGACAGCGGACGGGAAGCATGGTCGATTCGCAGCGGCCCGGCCTATACCGATGGCACGGGTAACGGCCCCCGCGGCACGCCCACCATCGCCGACGGGCGGGTGTTTGCCCTGGGCGGTAATGGCCAGCTGACCTGTGCCGACGCCCGCAGCGGGCGGGTTCACTGGCAGAAGAACATTCTGCAGGAGTTCGGCGGCAGCAACATCACCTGGGGCATCAGTGAATCGGTGCTGGTGGATGGCGACCGGGTGATCTGCACGCCGGGTGGCCGGGGCGCGACGGTGGTGGCGTTGAAAGTCAGCGATGGCAGCCCGGTATGGCGGACGGCCGTGCCCGGCAACCCGAAAGCCGGCTATGCCTCGCCGATTGCAATTGAACCGGGCGGGCTGCGGCAGTAT
Source organism: Planctomycetaceae bacterium (assembly GCA_020426545.1). Classification (GTDB taxonomy): domain Bacteria; phylum Planctomycetota; class Planctomycetia; order Planctomycetales; family Planctomycetaceae; genus JAGQPV01. The sequence goes on along the minus strand of JAGQPV010000164.1, from coordinate 3,503 downwards.
GTGATTTTCACCAGTCAGTCGGTCATCGGTGTGCGGGCCTCCGACGGAGAGGGCCTGTGGGGTGACGACAGTTCGTCCAACGGCACCGCCAACTGCGCCACGCCGCTGTATGTGGACGGCCACGTATTCAGTGCCTCGGAATATGGCACCGGCGGATCGCTGCTGCAGCTGAGCACGCGGGGCAACAGCACCAGCATGCGGCGGGTGTACCACACCGACGACATGAAGAACCACCACGGGGGGATGGTGGAAGTCGATGGCTACCTGTATGGCTCCAACGGTGCCGTGCTGACGTGCCTCGAACTGCGCAGCGGGCGGACCGCGTGGCGGGACCGGTCGGTGGGCAAGGGTTCCGTGGTGTATGCCGACGGGCACATTTACCTGCGGAGCGAGAACGGCCCGGTGGCGCTGTTTGAAGCCACCTCCGCCGGATACCGCGAGAAGGGACAGTTCTCGCCGACCGGACGCAGCGGCAAGCCGGCGTGGTCTCACCCGGTGATTGCCGGCGGGCGGCTGTACCTTCGCGATATGGACAACCTGGTGGCGTTCGATCTGCGGGCCAGCCGCTGAGCAGGGCTGTTATTCCGGGGTGCCGTCCCAGCCGGAGAGGTCCGACGGACTGAGAAAGCGACCGTAGCCGAACTCGAGGAGCACTTCTTCAATCTGTGCGGCCCGTTCGTGCCGGGGGCTGCCCTCCAGCACCAGCCGCACGATGGTTCCACAGACAATGGTGCCGACAGCCACCACCGGGCGGGGCAGCTGGAATTCGGCCAGGTCGGCGAAGATTTCATCGTCACTGCAGTACTCGCCGAATTTCCTCCCGCCGTAGGTGAACTCCATCCCGCAGAAGTCTTTACTCCATTCGTAATCGAACGGACCGTACCGCTGGTGGCGGTGGACCACCCAGAAGCGGCTGTCATCGAAGATCAGTCCGTGGGCCGGGTTCATGGAATTATCCTGCCCTGTGCGGGCCTGTCGGCGTGCATCGTGAAAACCGCGGGGGCTCTGCTTTCGGTCCGTCGGTATGGCTCCGGGGCCGGCGTGCGGAGGCCACGTGCTCCGGCGATTCGAGGTTGCCGGGACGGGGGCAGCGGGCAATACTCAGGAATCGCTGTCTGCCCTGTCCGTCCAGCCGCCGCTGATCTTACAAATCGATGACAGACCCACAAGATGGAAAACAGCCGGTCAGCCGACCGGCCCACCCCGGGCGGAATGCAAGTCATTCGGGCGACAGCCATTCCGTCTGGGTCCCCGCTTCGGGCCGGTGCCGGATTGCGGCTGCTCCCTGCTTTCTGCCGGAAAGCGGGCCCGGTTCGCCCGCACAGCGGACGCAGTGGCAGATTCTCCTGCTGAGCCTCGCCGCGCTGGGCCTGCTGGCCCTCTGCCGGGTGACGCCTGAGGGTGACGGCATCACTTTGCTGTTCGCCCCTGGCCGACCGTTACCCGAGACCTGCCTGACGCACCGCTGGACTGGCCTCCGCTGCCCTGGCTGCGGCCTCACCCGCAGCAGTTCGCTGGTGCTGCAGGGGCAGATTTCTCAGTCGCTGGAACTGCACCGCTGTGGATGGATTGCAGTCCTGCTGCTGATCTGCCAGATTCCATGGAGAATCTGGTGGATTCAGGTCCGCCAGCCCTCCGGTTCCCGTTTGCGGCAGCAGGTTGATCAGTGGAGTCTGGCCCTGTTTGCAGCCCTGCTGCTCTGCAGCCGGCTGTGGGACGCTGTGGTTCTCGACTGACAGCCGGCCCCCAGGAATGCCCCCTGCCCGCCGCCCGCGAAATGGCCACGCCGGGCGGGAGCCGGCCCGGGAAATCGCCGGCGGGCGGAACTCCGTGGCATATACTGGCTTATGTAAGGAAAACCGGAACGCAAAATGCTACGGAAGCCGAGCAGGCAGCGCGCTTGACAAAGCTGGAAATCTACGATAAGGAGAGGACCGATTCTGGTTCCTGGGGTGGATGTCTCGACCCCGCCACCGCTTGAGGTATTCCCGCCGCTGAAGACTCGCCACGCGTGTTTCCCGGCTGGCAAAGATGGATTTTTCATTGCGTTTTGAGGATGGCCACAATGGTGCTTGATCTGTTCGGACAGGAATCTGGCTGGCAGCCGGAAGTGAAAGAACTCGGCCTGCTGACCGGAGACGATGATTTCTTCGAGGAAGGCAGTGGCATTGCGCCGCTTCCGTTCCTGGTTGCCGAAGATGACGACGACGAGGACGACCTCGACGACGATGAGGACGACGAGGACGAAGACGAGGATTTTGAGGACGATTTCGAAGACGACGAAGACGATGACTTCGACGAATTCGATGATGACGAAGACTTCGACGACGATGAAGACTTCGATGATGAAGATGACGACGACGATGCTGATGATGACGACGATGACGACTTCGACGATGATGACGACGACTTCTGAGATCCGGGGGAACTGCCGTCCTCGAGGCTGAACTCAGGACGGCCGCCTGAAACAGGGCTCGCCGCGTCTGCAGGCCGAACGGTACTGCTGGCAGTGACGGGCCTCTGCGACTGCAACGTGTCACCGGCCAGGGCAAGGCTGCCCCGGCCGTATTCGTTTGCACGCCCGTTCTTTTCTGCTGTCCCTCGGGTGGGACATGGCCGCCATCCGGGTGCGTTCCTCATCCGTCTCCAGTTCCTGTGAACCGCCAGTGCTGCTGCGCACCGGCCGCCCGGTTACTGTTCGCCCCGGCAGGAATGCCCGGTCCTGCTTTACTGCCCGAGAGAGGAATTGCACCGCCCATGCAGGGAATGTTCGAACAGATCGAGGAAGCGGTGGCCTCCATCCGCAGTCGGTGGAGCGAAACACCCCGCGTCGCGCTGATTCTGGGAACCGGCCTGGGCGATCTGGCCGATCAGATCGACCAGCGGTGCGAGATCCCCTACGAGGAGATCGCACACTTCCCGTCTTCGACGGTGGAATCTCACGCGGGTCAGCTGGTCTGCGGGACGCTGCAGGGTGTGCCCGTGGTGGCCATGCAGGGGCGGTTTCACTACTACGAAGGCTGGTCGATGCAGCAGGTCACGTTTCCCGTGCGGGTAATGCGTGCCCTGGGAGCTGAAATTCTGCTGATCAACAGTGCCGTGGGTGCCATGAACCCGCACTACCGCCTGGCCGATACCGTCATTATCGATGACCACATCAGCCAGATGCCGGACAACCCCCTGCGGGGCGTGAACGACGACCGCCTCGGTCCGCGGTTCCCCGATATGTCCCGCCCGTACGACGCGGAACTGTGCGATATTGCCGCTGCCGCGGCGCTGGAACTGGGCATAGCGGCCCACCGCGGTGTGCTGGTGGCCGTTCCCGGGCCGAACCTCGAAACCCGGGCCGAGTACCGCATGCTGCGGAACATGGGGGCCGACATTGTGGGTATGTCCACGGTGCCGGAAGTGATTGTGGCGGCGCACTGTGGACTGCGGGTGCTGGGTTTCTCCATCGTGACCGACATCTGCCTGCCGGATGCCCTGGAGCCGGTCAGCATTGA